>NZ_JALKFU020000191.1 GCF_023242965.2 Frankia sp. AgKG'84/4 | reverse complement strand
ACCGCCGGCCGCGCCGGGCACGCGGGGCGGTCGCGCTCCGCCGCCGCCACGGCAGCCGCAGCATCTCCACCCGGTCACCGAGCATCGACAGCAGCGCCGGCAGCGCGGTGAGGGAACCGAGCACGGCGATCAGAACGACGATGATCGTGCCGACGGCGACGCCGGTGAACGCGCCCATCCCGGTGACGAACAGCCCGGCGAGCGACGCCGCGACGGTCAGGCCCGAGGTGAGCACGGCGTGCCCGGACGTCTCGGCGGCGATCTCCAGGGCGCGCTCCGGCCCGTGGCCGGCGGCGCGCTCCTCCCGTTCCCGGCGGATGTAGAACAGTGCGTAGTCGACCCCGACGGCGAGGCCGATCAGCAGCATGACGGAGGTCGCGGTGGCATCCGTCGGGAACGCCCGGCTGGCGAAGGCGACCAGGCCGATCGAGGCGACGAACGCGGTCATCGCCAGCGCCATCGGCACCAACGCGGCGATCACCGCGCCGAACACCGCCAGCAGGATGCCGAGGGTGAGCGGAAGCGCGAGCAGTTCGGCCCGGTGGAAGTCCTTGCCGAGGGTGGCGTCGAGCGCCTTGTTGGCGCTGGCGTCGCCGAACTGTTCGACCGACAGGGTGGGATGCGCCGCGCGGACAGCGGCGACCGCGTCCAGCGCCGGGTCGACCGAGGCGTGGTCGTCCTCCGTGCCCTTGAGGTCGAACGTGAGCAGCACCGACCGCAGGTCATGGGACACCAGACCGGGATCGGCGGTGACCCCCGCCGCGGCCACCGGGCCGCGCAGCGCGATCGCGACCCCACTGGCCTGGATCCTGGTGGCGGCGTCGGCCAGAGTGGCGCGGATCTGCGGGTCGGCCAGCAGCGTCTGGGCGTCGACCGCGGGAGTGGCGCGCTGGATGAGCACGTTCTCGGTGGCCGTGTCGACGTAGCCATGCTCGGCGAGGAGGTGCTGGGCGCGGCTGTCCTCGCCGACCGAGTAGTCGATGTCCTTGAGGGAGTTGGTCCCGACCAGGCTGCCGATGACGATCGCGAGGACGACGCCCAGCAGCCACCCGCCGACGGCCAGCTTGCGGTGGCGGACGCTCCAGCGCGCGGCCCGCGCGGCGAGGTGGGTCGGGCGCCGCGGCGGACCGGTCGACGGCCCGGTGTCCACTGGGCCTCTGTCGAACCTGTGAGCTGGGGGGGCGGCGGGCGAACGGGGTGTCGAGCGCATGGAACGACGATCTCGTCTTGCCCGTTCATGGTCACTGCGGTGAGCTACCGAGTTCCCGCTGCGGGCAACCGGCGTTCGCGCGCTGCGGTCAGCCGCCGCGCCGGGGTGGGGCTGTCCCCACCCCGGCCGCGGGCGCGCTGGCGGTGCCTCGGGTGGTGGAGCCTCAGGTGGTGGAGAGGTAGTCCTTGAACGAGATGCCGGTCAGCCGCTCGTAGGCCTCGACGTAGCGGGCCCGCGTCGCCTCGACGACGTCGTCCGGCAGGGCCGGCCCCGGCTCCGTGCGATCCCAGCCGGTGCTGGTCAGGTAGTCGCGGATGTACTGCTTGTCGAAGGAGGGCTGGGCGCCGCCCGGTGCCCAGGTGTCCTCCGGCCAGAACCGCGACGAGTCCGGCGTCAGCACCTCGTCGGCGAGGCGCAGCGTGCCCTCCTTGTCATGGCCGAACTCGAACTTGGTGTCCGCGAGCAGGATGCCCCGCTCGGCCGCGAGGTCGGTGGCCCGCCCGAAGATCTGCAGGGTGAGCCGTTCCAGCTCGGCGGCGAGCTCCGCGCCGACCCGCCCGGCCGCGTCGTCCCGGCTGATGTTCTCGTCGTGCTGGCCGATCGGCGCCTTCGTCGATGGCGTGTAGATCGTCGCCGGCAGGCGGCTACCGTCCACCAGGCCCGCGGGCAACGGGTGGCCGCTGACCGCCCCGGTCCGCTGGTAGTCCTTCAGACCGCTGCCGGTCAGGTAGCCGCGGGCTACACACTCGATGAGCACCATGTCCAGACGCCGGCACAGCATCGACCGGCCGCGCAGCTGCTCGGCGTACGGCGCGAGCTCGGCGGGGTACTCGTCCACGTTCGAGCTGATGACGTGCGATGGGACGAGGTCCCCGAGCTGGTCGAACCACCACAGCGACAGCCCGGTCAGCACCGCGCCCTTGTCCGGGATCTCCGTCGGCAGCACCACGTCGAACGCGGAGATGCGGTCGCTGGCTACCAGGAGCACCGCGTCGTCCCCGACGGCGAACAACTCCCGGACCTTGCCCGAACCCAGATGCGTGAGTCCGGCGAACTCCTCATGTGTCAGCGGCATGCGATGACCGTACCCATCTCGCGCGTCCCTCCGTGGCCGGTCGCGACCCAGGCCATGCCCAGGTCAGCCTCGCGGCGACGAGAAGTCCGGCTCCGCACATGCGGGTTGGGCCGCGGCCACCGAACATGGACCTCGGCGGTCCGCCTGGCCGCCGGCACCAGATCATCGGCGCCGGACGCGGATTCGCTCGGACGGGGGATGCAACGACGTGGACATCTCACCCGGATACGACAGCCGCGCCGAGGCCCGTGACCGTGACCGCCTGAGCCGGCCCGAGCACGGGATCTACGGGACCGTGCTGACGGCCGGGCTGATCGCGGCCCAGGATCCGCACGCCGACCCACTCCACGAGATCGTCGTCGACGTCCTGATCACCGTGGTCGTCTTCTGGCTCGCCCACGGGTACGCGCACGCGGTCGCCCGCCCGTTCAACACCGGTGGCGGGTCGGCCGGTGCGAGCGAACCGCTGCCGCCGCGCGGCGCCCGCCTGGCCTGGGCGTCGCTGCTGGCGAGCTGGCCGCTGGCGCGGGCGTCCATCGTGCCGGTCGGGGTGTTGGTGGTGGCCCGGCTGGCCGGTGCGACCGTCGACAACGCCCAGAACATCGCGCTGTGGGCCTGTGTCGTCCTGCTCGCGCTCTGGGGACTGCGGGCCGGCCGGGCGGCGGGTTCGACCGGCTGGCGACTGGCCCGGCAGGTCACCGTCAGCGCCCTGTTCGGCGTCGCCCTCGTGATCCTGGAATCGGCCATCCACTGACCCGCCGGCTGGCCCATCCGCGTCCCGAGCGGAGGGGCCACCAGTGCGGGCCACCGGGGCCGGCGGCCTACAGCGGCTGGCTGACCAGGAACTTCGCCTTCAGGACCTGCAGGGTCTGCGGGCTCAGGCCGAGGCCCTGGACCGCGTAGTTCTCCAGCGTTCCGTAGGAGGTCGTCACCTGGTCGAGGCCGGCCTGCAGCACGGCTGCCGCGAAGCTCGGGAGCTGGCTGAGGATGTCCGCCGGGGCCGGGAGTGCGGGCAGCGCCGCGGCGAGCGCGGACTGGACGGCCGGCGCGCTGAGGAAGGCCGTCGCGCTGCTCGCGAAGCCCTGCGCCACGGTCGCCGGGTCCGCGCCCAGCAGGGAGAGCAGCACGGTGGGTGCCAACCCCGTCGGGTCCTTCGCGGCCAGGCAGCGTAGGTGCGGCGAGGAGCTGGAACTCCCGGATGCCGCCACGAGGTCTGTGACCAGTGTTCCGACGACCTTGCCGGCTGTCGGGCTGGCGATGAAGGCCCGCACGCCGTTCTCGACGAGCAACTGCACGTCCGCGGCGGTGACCGGGGTTCCGGCCGGCGGCAGACTCAGACCGTTCTCGGTGGCGAAACGGACCAGTGTGGTCACCGCCTGGTCGGCCGTGGCGCGGTTGAACGTCTGGGGCCGGACGGCGAGTCCGAGGCCGGCGAGGCCCGGCGTAGGCGCGGCGCTGACGGACAGCGTGCTCGAGTAGGCCGTGGAGCTGGCCATGGCGGGGGTGGCGGCGACCGCCAGGAGCGAGCCGGAGATGGCAATCGCACCGACCAGCGCGACAGGCCGGCCCAGTGCGGACAAAGTAGACACGGGATTGGACGCTAGGGCCTGCCCGATGAATACCGCAAGGGATCTTCTCCCACCGGAAATACAATTTTCAATGTGGATTTGGGCAGGTTTCGGGGCGAAGCGGGTCGGAGTAGGTCCCGGCAGGGCCGCGAACCTCGGGTGAACGGGGCGCGGCGGCGGGCCGGCTCGCCGGGATCCCGGCGGACCCAGGGTCGTCCGGACCGCCTCCGAGCCCACGGCCGGCCCGCCGCGGGGCCGGGCACACCCCGTCTGACCTCGCCGTCGTCGTTCACGAGCCGACCGCCGGCGGTCTCGCCCGCCATCGCCAGCGCGCTGACACCGCCGGGCGCCGATCGTCTGGAAGTCGCCCAGCCAGCCCGTGGAATCGGTACGATTGGCCGCGATCGGGGAGCGTTGGCTGTCGATTCCGGAGCGGTCGAGATCGGTTCCGAATGGACCTACCGTTCAACCTGCCTGGACGGTTCTGGCGCGGAAACCTGCACACCCATTCCGACCAGTCGGACGGCGCGTTGTCCCCGGCGGACGTCGCGCACCGCTACCGCGCGGCGGGTTACGACTTCCTGGCGATCACAGATCATTTCCGGGCCCGCTATGGATTCCCGCTGACCGACACCCGGCCGCTGCGCATGACCGGCTTCACCACGCTGCTGGGCGCCGAACTGCATGCCCCCCGCACCGAACTGTCCTCGGAATGGCACATCATCGCCGTCGGTCTGCCGCTTGGGTTCCTGCCGCCCGGTCCCGGCGAGACCGGGCCGATGCTCGCCCGCCGGGCGCGGGCGGCGGGGGCGTTCATTGGGATGGCGCATCCCGCGGCGTCACTGCTGACCCTGGCCGACGCGGAAAGCCTCGACGCGGCGCACTCGGTCGAGGTCTACAACGCTCTGGCCGCTCGCGATGACCGTGCCGACAGTTGGCACCGGACCGACCTTCTGCTCGCCAGGGGGCATCGCCTCGGTGCCTATGCCGCCGACGACGCCCATTTCCAACCCCAGGATCCGCCGGGCTGCGCCGCCTGGGTCCAGGTACGCACCGAATCCCTCGAACCGGATTCGCTCCTCGCAGCGCTCAAGGCAGGTCATTATTACGCGAGCACCGGCCCTGAGCTGCACGACGTCCAGTTTTCCGGCGGACGGGTCGCCGTGCGCTGCTCACCTGTGAGCAAGGTTCTGCTCACGGGCGGCGTTCCGGGCGTCGAGGCCATCGAAGGGTCGGTACTGACGGAGGGCGACCTGCCCGTTGCGAGGTTTCGGCCGTCCGGCTACTGCCGGGTCACCATTGTGGATGCCGCCGGCCAACGTGCCTGGACCAATCCGATTCCCCTGTCCGGTCGGACCGCATGCTGATGATGTGGTGGCACCGGCCTGCCACGGACACCTGGGCCTGGAGATGGTGGGGTCGGCGGTCTGCCCGCCGACCCCGGCATTCCTGTCAGGTGAGCGCAGCGAGGGCGTCGAACACGGGGCCCAGGCGTTCGGTGTAGCGCTCCGGGCGGCTGACGTCGTCGAGGCGGGCCTCGTCCAACGGCAGGCCGCGGTCGGCGGCGTGCTTGCGCAGGGTCTCCCGGAACGAGATGGACGTCTGCCAGGTCTCCATCGCCGCCGCCTGGGTGATGGCGTAGGCGTCCTCGCGGGACAGGCCGGTCTCGACCAGTTCCAGCAGCACCGCCGAGGTGTAGACCAGGCCACCGGTCGCGTCGAGGTTCGCCCGCATCCGGGCGACGTCGACGACCAGGCCGCGGACCAGCCGGGTGGTCAGGTTCAGCAGGTAGTCGGCGCCGGCGGCGGCGTCCGGCAGGGCGATGCGCTCGGTGGACGAGTGGGAGATGTCCCGCTCGTGCCACAGCGGCACGCCCTCCAGCACCGGGACGTACTGCGCGCGGACGATCCTGGCCAGGCCGGCGATGCGCTCCGACATGATCGGGTTCTTCTTGTGCGGCATCGCCGAGGACCCCTTCTGCCCGGAGCCGAACGGCTCGGACAGCTCCCGGACCTCCGTGCGCTGGCCGTGGCGCACCTCCAGGGCCACCGCCTCGCAGACGGTGGCGAGCCCGGCGAGCGCGGCCACCCAGCTCGCGATGCCGTCGCGCAGCACCACCTGGGTCGCGACCGGCGTCGGGCGCAGGCCCAGCTTCTCGGCGACGTAGGCCTCGACGTCCGGCTCGATGTTGGAGTACGTCCCCACCGCACCGGAGATCTTGGCGACGGCCACGTCCGCGCGCGCCGCGCGCAGCCGGTCGCGGCAGCGGGCCAGGCCGAACGCGAGGTCGGCGACCCGGTGACCGAACACGGTCGGCTCGCCGTGGATGCCATGGGTGCGCCCGACCCGCAGCGTGCCGCGGTGCGCGAGACCCAGCTCGCGCAGCGCCGCCACCAGCGCGTCCGCCTTAGCGAGCACGATGTCGGTCGACTCGACGAGCTGCAGCGCGAGCGCGGTGTCCAGCAGATCCGACGAGGTCATGCCGAAGTGCACGTACGCGGCGGCGGACCGGGGCTCGGTGCGGTCCGCCCAGGCGGTGAGGAAGGCGATCACGTCGTGCTGGGTGACGGCCTCGATCTCGGCGACGGCCTCGGGCGTGGGCGCGGGCGCGGCTCGGACGGGCTCGACGGAGTCGGCGGGGATCCGGCCGGCGGCGGCGTGCGCCTCCATGACCAGCACCTCGACCTGGCACCACAGCTCGTACTTGTGCGCCTCCGACCACACCCGGCCCATATCCGCCAGGGTGTAGCGGCCGATCACTGACTCACGCCAGCGGTGGCTGCCGCCGCCAGGCCTTCCGCGGCGTTGCGCTCGAAGTCGTCCTTGAACTCGGCGAGCTTGAACCCGAGGTCCGGGTCCGCCAGCGCGAGAATCTGGATCGCGAGGATCGCCGCGTTCGTCGAGTTGTTCAGCCCGACGGTGGCGACCGGGACACCTGGCGGCATCTGCGCGATGGCCAGCATGGAGTCCATCCCGTCCAGCGCGCCGCCGGAGATCGGCACGCCGATGACCGGCAGGGTGGTGAGGGCAGCGACCGCGCCGGGCAGTGCCGCGGCGAGACCGGCTCCGGCGATGACCACCTGGATCCCCCGGGCCCGCAGCTGACCGACGTAGTCGGCGAGGGTGCGCGGGGCACGGTGCGCGGACACCGACACCTGCTCGTAGGGAACGCCGAAGCGTTCCAGGGTGGCGCCTGCCTTGCTCATCGTCTGGCTGTCCGACGGTGAACCGAACACGACGGCCACCCGCGCCCGCGCGGACTCGCTGCTGCTCTGCGACACGCTTACTCCTTCTCCCTGTTTCTGGGCCGCGATGGATCCTCTCCGATCGCGGTATCCGCTCGGCGCACGTCGGCCGCGTGACGCATGCGCGACGGGTCTCCGATATCGGTGCGGTAGTGGGCGCCGGCCAGCGAGATCCGGCTGACGGCCTCGTAGGCAGATCCTCGCGCGGACTCCAGGTTCGAGCCGATCGCCGTGACGGACAGCACGCGGCCGCCGGCCGAGACGATCCTGCCATCGGCGTCCTGCCGGGTACCGGCATGCAGGACATCCACGCCCGTGAGCGCGTCGGCGGTGGCCAGCCCGCCGATCGGGTCGCCCAGTCGTGGCGACTGTGGGTAGCCATGCGCGGCGACCACGACGGTGATCGCGGCGCCCGAGCGGAAGCGCGGCGTTGCCCGCCCGGTGAGCACGTCCGTCAGCGGAGTAGCGAGCAGGGCGAGGATCGCCTGCACCTCGGGATCGCCGAAGCGGACGTTGAACTCCACCACCCGGGGCCCGCGGGTGGTCAACGCGAGACCCGCGTAGAGCAGGCCGGTGAACGGGGTGCCGCGCCGGGCCATCTCGTCGACGGTCGGCCGGATCACCGTCGAGACGATCTCTGCGGACAGGCCGTGGGAGGCCCACGGCAGCGGTGTGTAGGCGCCCATGCCGCCGGTGTTCGGGCCGGTATCGCCGTCTCCGACCCTCTTGTGGTCCTGCGCCGGCAGCAGCGGCAGGATCGCGCCGGACTCGGTGACCACCGCGAACAGCGAGACCTCCGGTCCGTCCAGGTACTCCTCCAGGACGACGCGGTCGCCGGGTTCGCGCAGGCTGGCGCGCACCGCCGCGACGGCGGCCGCGCGGTCCTCGGTGACGGTCACGCCCTTGCCGGCGGCCAGGCCGTCGTACTTCACCACGTACGGCGGGCCGAACGTGTCGAGGTCAGCGAGCGCCGGCTCGACCTCGGTGTGGTCCCGGGAGGCGGCTGTCGGCACTCCGGCGGCGTGCATGACCTGCTTGGCGAACGCCTTGCTGCCCTCCAGGCGGGCCGCCGCGCCGCTGGGCCCGAAGACAGCCAGACCGCGGGCCCGCACCTCGTCGGCGGCCCCCGCGACCAGCGGCACCTCGGGCCCGATCAAGGTGAGGTCCGCGCTGACCTTCTCGGCGAGGTCCGCGACCGCGTCCGGATTCGCGACCTCCAGCTGCCGCGGCTCGGCAAGGGCGATGGTGCCGGCGTTGCCCGGCGCGCACACCAGAGCGTCCACCCGGGGGTCGCGTGCGAGCGCCCGGCACAACGCGTGCTCGCGCCCGCCGGAACCGACGACCAGAATCTTCATGTGTTCACCTCGGTGACGCGGGCGGTGGCGGCACCCCTGCTCCCGACGCCGGGCGCCGGCGCGTGGATCCGCGCGTCAGCCCGCGGGCGGCGCGAAATCGTGGTCGCGGCGGGGGCGGGCCGTGGGGCACGGCGGCCGAGTTCGGTCACTGTCACAGACTAACGTGACCAATGATCATCATGATGGGCGTCCGGCCCCGCTCTGACCGGGCTCGGTGGATTGCGCCGTTCGGGCCCATCGCCGCGCACACAACCCCGATGACCGGGCCTTTATGTTCCGCGTGTTTCACATCACAGGTAGGTCGGCCCAGGGTGGATCACTGTCAGAGACCGACCCCGGAGCGCCAGAGCAGATGGGGGGTGAGTCCCACTGCGTGGTGTAGATCGGGAGCGGCTGGTTGATCGTCCGGGGTGCGGGTGTGTCGCTCCGAG
>NZ_JALKFU020000190.1 GCF_023242965.2 Frankia sp. AgKG'84/4 | reverse complement strand
GCCGGGCCCGGTCCGATGCCGGCGGGCACCGGACGCCGCCGCCGACCCCCACACCGCACCCCGCGGGCCGCCCTTCCCGGCGAGCCGACCATGGCGCCGGACAGAGCTGGCGCCCGCCCGTATCCGGGGGTCCCCGACGGAATGACGCCGGGACATTCCTCGGTCAACCTGTAAGATGGCGACTAATGAGTTCTTTTCACTCGACGACCGAAATCCGGCCAATCATATGCCGGAACATTGCCGACCCTTACGGTCGGGCCGCTAATCCTGTCCGGTCCGCCGAAGTCAGGTCGCCTGTCACCTTTTCGGCAGCGTCCGGCGGATCGTCCGTGGCCGGTCGATGATGCGTCACTCGTCGACCTCGCCCGCCCGCCCGCTGCCCGCGTCCGCACTGGACCCGGTGATGATCGTCCAGCAGCCGAGCAGCGGCCGCCGCCGGGCACCGGCCGAGACCCGGCTCGCCCCGGACGCGCCCTCGCACCCGACCCCGCCCGGCCCGGACGCGATCCGTCCGCCCGAGGTGCTGTTCGTCTGCGCGCACGACGCGGGCCGCTCGCAGATGGGCGCCGCCCTGCTCGACCATCACAGCCGCGGGCGGATCCAGGCCCGGTCCGCGGGCACCGCACCGGCGCCGGCCGTGGCCTCGCCGATCGTCGCGGCCATGGCCGAGATCGGCATCGACCTGTCCGAGGCCAGCCCGACCCGGCTCACCGACGACGCGGTGCGCGCCGCGTCCGTCGTCATCTGCATGGACGGCGGTGACACCGTCCCGTTCTACCCGCACACCCGCTACCTCAGCTGGGAGCTGGCGGACCCGGCGGAGCAGCCGCTGGAAGTGGTCCGACCGATCCGCGACGAGATCGACGCCCGGGTGCGCGCCCTGGTGTACCGCCTCGGCGTGGCCGCCCGGGTCGGCCTGCTCGGCCGCCAGGCCGACGGCGACCGAGCGCCGGCGAGCACCGTACCGCCGTCCGCTCCCGCTCCCCGCGCCTACCGGTCCTGACCGGCCGCTACTGCGCGGCGATCCGCCCGACGTGGGCGACGGTGCAGGTGAGCTTCGTGCCGCTGGGGACGTCGGCGCCGACGGGGCGTGCCGTGAACGTCTCCGTGGCGCCCGCCCGCACCCGGAACAGGGACGCGAGACCGCCTTCGATCTTGCTGTCGTTCGCGCGGACGTCGAGCTGGATGACGTAGTTCGACCGCTTGGATGAGCCGTTGTGCACCTCGCCCCGAACGACGGCCCGGTGGCTGTCCGCGTCCCGCACGCAGCCGGTGATCCGCACATCCGCCGAGGCCCCCGAACCGCTGGACGAGCAGCCCGTGAGCAGCGCCCCGCCACCCGCGGCGAGACCGACGACGAGCACGCCCACGGCCGCGCGCAGGCCCGGGGCGACGCGTCTGGCCGGGGCCCCGCCACCGTGCGCGGCCCCGGCTGCCCGAACGGCGAAATCACGCGAATACCTCATCGGCTCAGCCTATGAGGCCAGGGCGAATTCGGCCCGCTACCACGGGTTCACAACCTGTCGGCCCGGCGACGATACAACCCCCAGCACCGCCCGCACGCCAGCCCGACCTAAAGGTTCATACCGGACAAAAATGTTGAAATAGTCTTCCTCCGGGTTAGGCCGTCCTCGGCCGATCGTGGTGGTGGGAGCCGGCAAGGGCGACGGCGCCCCACGAGGGACCGTGCGCGCCTCCAGCCGGTCGCTCTGGAGGGGTTGGAGTCCGCACCATGATCGGCCGGCTGCGACACCGTCCGCGCGGGCGGCTCACCCGCGCAGGCTCACCTGCGCCATTCCGCGCCCGGCACCGGGCTCCGGCGCGCACAGCCGATGGATGATCTGGTCATCCCGCAGTGGTCGGTCGAACAGGTAGCCCTGCGCGCTGTCGCAACCGGCCCGGCGCAGCCACTCGGCCTGCATCGCCGTCTCCACGCCCTCCGCGGTGACCTTGAGCTGCTGCCCCTTGGCAAGCGCGACCATCGAATCCACCAGCGCCCCGACCCGGGAACCGCCGCCGTCCTGCTGTTCGGCGTCGAGCCGCTCGACGAACGGGCCGGCGAGCTTGAGGGTGTCAACGGGCAGCCGGGGCAGGTAGGCGAGGTTGGAGTAGCCGGTCCCGAAGTCGTCGATGGCGATGCGCACCCCCATCGCCGCCAGATCGATGAGCGCCTGCGTCGACTCGCCCGCCGGGCCCAGCAGCGCGCTCTCGGTCAGTTCGAGCTGCAGCAGCTCCGGGGGCAGACCGGTGTCGCCGAGGATCTGGCGCACCTGGTCGACGAGGCCCGGCTCCCGCGCCTGGCGCACGGTCAGGTTCACGCTCACGTAGGGCACCCGGTCGGGGCGCAGCCTCTGCCAGCGGGCCGCCTGCTCGCAGGCCAGCTGCAGGACGCGGCGGCCCAGCGGGACGATCTGCCCCGTACCCTCGGCCAGCGCGATGAACTCGTCCGGGGTGAGCCAGCCGACGCCGGGGTTGCGCCAGCGGACCAGCGCCTCGGCGCCCACCATCTCCGCCTGCCCCGCCCCCGGCCAGCCCTGCAGGTCGACGATGGGCTGGAACTCGACGACGAACTGGTCCTCGCGAACGGCCGCCGGCAGCATCATCGACAGGCGATGTCCCCGGACCCGACGATCATGGTGTGCGGCGTCGAACTCCATCCACTTCCCGCGGCTGGACTCCTTCGCCTGGTAGAGGGTGATGTCCGCGGCGCACAGCAGGTCGGCGACGTCGCCCTCGGCCGCCGCGCGTTCGACCAGCCCGAGGCTCGCCCCCACCGGCAGCGCGTGCTCGCCGACCCGAACCGCCTCGGTCAGGGCCGCGAGCACCAGCCGGGCGACGGCGATCACGTCCTCGATGCCGGCGGTGTCGGCGAGCAGGATGACGAACTCGTCGCCGCCGATCTGGACGAGTTCCTGGCCGGCGCGCAGGAGCCGGCGCAGCCGCTCGGCGACGGCGACGAGTAGCTGATCGCCGATGGTGTGCCCGAGGCTCTCGTTGACCGCGCGGAACCCATCGAGGTCGATGACGCACAGCCCGAGCCGCCGCTGCGGCCCGGCCCGCATCAGCTCCGCGGCCCGTTCCTCGAGGACCGTCCGGTTGGGCAGCCCGGTCAGCGGGTCGTGGCGGGACCGATAGCGCAACTCTTCCTGCAGTCGGTGGCGGTCCGTCACATCCAGGATCATGGAAAGCTGGAGCGTGCAGCGATCGTTCTCGAACTGGCAGGACGTCGTCAGCTCGGCCTGGATGATGCTGCCGGCAGCGTCGACCAGGCGCAGCTCGCCGCCTCGCACCGGTAACCCGCCCGGCCCGGCGCGCCGCTGGCTGGCGAGGCTGCGCCCCACCCGCTCCGCGTCACCGGGGTCGACGAAGTCGGACAGTGGCCGGCCGAGCACCTGCCAGGGATACTCGCGGCCGACCATGTCCCGGAAGGCGACGTTGGTGTCCAGGATCCGGCCCTCGCCGTTGGCCACGACGATGCCGACGGTCGAGGACGAGAACAGGATCCGTAGCCGGTCATGATCGGCCTTGTGCGCCGCCCGGTAGATCGAATCCTGCTCGGCGCAGATGCGCTCGCGTGCGGCCTGGGTGAACCCGCGGGCGAGCGCACCCTGGACCACCGCGATCCGGCCGAGGCAGTCCGCGTCGGGCCGCAGACCGAACGCCGCCGGCAGGCCGCGCCCGCAGACCTCGATCGTCGCCGCGAGCGCGTCCTCGGCCCCGTGCGTCAGGTCGGCGAGGGCCGCGCCGACCTCGTCGGCCGGCGACGCCGCGAACGGCTGGCTGAGCAGGGTGTCGACGAGACTGCCGCTCAGGTTGCGCAGCGCGTCCGGGAAGCTTCCGGCGGTCGCGCCCGGGCGGCTCGCCGCCACAACGGCGTGCGTCCATACGCGGGCGAAGTTCATGATCCCGCGCTCACGGACATCCGGGGGCAGGGAGATATCCACACGACTCCTCACGGGCCGCGCACCGAACGGCACCTGGGGCTACGGCGGCTCGGCACGACGTGACGAACAGACGGTAGGACGTAGGATGATGGTGCAGGACAGGCACTGACCAGCCGTTATGTGGTTGCATTCCAGGCAGGACCAGGGCCGGACCACGCGGCTCAGCGGCGGCCCACCGCCACGAACCCGGCGGAACGCGTCGGTTCGGTGGCCAATGGGTCGAGTCCCGCCGGATCCATCTCGGGCCGCCAGGACGGCACGAGCACCAGACCAGGCTCGACCAGCTCGTAGCTGTCGAGCAGGCCGGCGATCTCGGGTTTCGACCGTGGGGAGATGGGGCTCGACGAGGCGCTCAGCACCGTGCGCATGTCCCGCACCTGCTCGGCGACGCCGTCGGCGTCCGTGGTCAGGTGGGACAGGACGAGGGCGCTGCCGGGGGCGGTGGCCTCGCGGAACGTCCGGACCAGGGCGGCGGGATCTTCCTCGTCCGCCACGAAGTGCAGCACGGTGAGCATGAGCACGGCGATCGGCCGACTGAAGTCGAGCAGCGAGACCTCCTCCGCGGCGAGAATCGTCGCGGGTTCCCGGATATCCGCTCGTAGCGCCGTGGCCAGCGGGTTGTCCGCGAGGAGCGCCTGCGCGTGGGCGATGGCGACCGGATCGATGTCCACGTAGACGACGCGGGCCGCGGGATCGATCGACTGGGCGACCTCGTGCACGTTGCCCACCGTCGGCACGCCGGAGCCCAGATCGAGAAACTGGGTGACACCGAGATCGGTGACGAGAAACCGGACGGCCCGGCTCAGAAACAGCCGGTTGGCCCGAGCTGACAGCATGACGTCGGGAAATACCTTCGCCGCGCCCAGCAATGCCTGCCGGTCGGCCTCGAAGTTGTGTGAGCCGCCGAGCGCGTAGTCGTACATCCGCGCGGCGCTCGGCCGGTCGACATCGACTCCCGTCGCCCATCCGGGTACTTCACCCATCGTCATCCTTTCGGCTGGACGGCCGATCCGGCCACGAATAGTACGACGATTGTCTACCTACGCAGTTCTTGTCCTGACGGATGCCCAGGATGGCGGCCGCGGGAGTTGCGGCGAACGCCGCCGAACGGCCCGTCCCTCTCCCGAAGGTGGCTAATTACCTGCACGGACGCCCATCGGGCGGGGCCGGATGATCAGCAGTCGGCGGCGGATTCCCCAGGCGGGCCCTGTACGGCGGATTCGGTCCCGCCGGCCGGGGAGGCGACTGCGGGGACGGGGAGGGCCAGCAACCGGATGTGGTCGAGAACGGTGTCCAGCGCGTCGCGCAGGGGGGCGGAGTCCTGCCGGGCCTGGCCGAGCAGCAGGCCGCCCTGCAGCGCCGCGAGCAGGGCGACGGACAGCCGGTCCGGATCGGCCCGCGGGTCCAGCGCGCCGCCCGCGCGCATGCTCGCCAGGCCGGCCCTGATCGGTTCCCGCCAACGCTCGAACGCGCCCTCCAGCTCGATCCGGGCCTGCTCGTCGGTCCCCGCGAGCTGGCCGACGAGCGAGCCCAACGGGCAGCCGCCGAGGCAGCGGCGGCGTTCATGCAGCTCGACGAAGGCGTCCCGCCAGGCGGTGAGCGCCTCGATGGTGTCCAGCTCGCCCAGCGGCGGGCGCTGGTAGTCGAGGACGCGCTCGGTCTGGTAGACGACCACGGCCCGGACGAGCGCGGACTTGTCGGTGAAGTAGTGGTAGAGCTGCGAGCTGCTCACCTCGGCGGCGAGCCGGACATCCTCGACGCTCGTGCGGGCGGCGCCCCGGTCGTGCAGGAGCCTCGCGGCGGCGGCGACGATCCGGGCGCGGGTGGCCTGCCCCTTTTCGGTCAACCGCCGGTTGTCCTGACTGGCCTGCGCGAGGGCGGCGCCGGACGGGGTCATCGATGCACTTTATCGTGCTGTAACGGCCGTCTAAGCGCGCTCTCGCCGGCTGCCCACCAGTATCAGTCGACAGCGGGATCAGTCCACGGCGAGGCCCAGGGCCGCAGCGACGGTGATCGCCTGCCACTGGTCGATGCGGGCACCGCGAAGGGTGACCGCGAGGGGATCCAGCGCGGACAGGTCGCTGCCGCGAAGGTCCGCGCCGGACAGGTCCGCCCCGTCCCAGGAAGCGCCGGAGAGGTCGCTGTCCACCAGCGTCGCGCCCGCGCACCGGGCGCCGGACAGGTCCGCCTCCCGCAGGCGGACCCGGGTGAACGACGCACGGGCCAGATTTGCCCGCGAGAGACCAGCAAAGGACCAATCCCCGCCGGCGACCCGCATCAGATCGTGCGTACACCCTTCGAACTTGCTGCCGGTGAACTTGCACCCGTCGAAGACCGTGTCGAAGAACGAGCAGCGGACGAAGACGCAGTTGATGAAAGCACTGTCGGAATATACCGACGCGTTGAACCGGACCCCGCGGAAGGTACACGAGTCCAGAACCGCCCCGGCGGTGGGGGTCTCGGTCAAATCCAGCTCAACGAAGGCGACATGATCATGGGGCTGGCCGGCCAGAGACCCGCCAACCTCGGCCAGGTCGCGGACGGTATGGTGGACCGCGGGCACCGACGGGCCGTATTTCCTGGACGGCACGTGACCCACCCCAACCCGCCGGCGAACCCGGCCGCACGTCGATCGATGTCCGGGCTAAGCCTACCGCCGGCGACGGGCAATGTGTTCCACACCACACGAGGTGTAGTCGATGTTCCGGACGAGGTGACGATGAACACCATCCCGCGGCCGGAATACGGCGGAAAATAGTTAGTGGAGACCAGCGTGCACTCGGGGACACGGTCTCCGCGGCGCCAACGGGCACCGCTGGGAGTCAAGAGGTCGAGCGGAGAAGGATCGTGAGCACGAACAACCGCACTGAGCACCCCGCCGGACCGGAACGGATCGAGGGGCGGCGGAGCTCCCCGCACCGCGTGGTGATCATCGGCTCGGGCTTCGGTGGATTGTTCACCGCGCAGGCTCTTCGCAAGGCCCCCGTCGAGATCACCCTCGTCGCCAAGACCACGCACCACCTGTTCCAGCCCCTTCTCTACCAGGTGGCGACGGGCATCCTCTCGGAGGGCGAGATCGCCCCGACCACCCGCGAGGTACTCAGCCGCCAGGACAACGCCCAGGTCGTCCTGGGTGAGGTGACCGAGATCGACGTGAAGGCGCGCACCGTCACGTCGCAGCTACTCGGCCGCACCACCGTCCACCCCTACGACAGCCTCGTCGTCGCCGCCGGCGCCGGTCAGAGCTACTTCGGCAACGACCAGTTCGCCACGCACGCGCCGGGCATGAAGAGCATCGACGACGCGCTCGAGCTGCGCGGGCGCATCTTCGGCGTCTTCGAGCTCGCCGAGGCCTCCACCGACCCCGCGGACATCGAGCGCCTGCTCACGTTCGTCGTGGTCGGCGCCGGCCCCACCGGCGTGGAGATGGCCGGCCAGATCGCCGAGCTGTCCCGGCGCACGCTGCGCAGGGACTTCCGCAGCATCGACACGACGAAGGCCCGGGTCATCCTGCTCGACGCCGCGCCCGCGGTGCTGCCGCCGTTCGGCGAGCGCCTCGGTGAGACGGCCGCGAACAAGCTGACGAAGATCGGCGTCGAGGTGCAGCTCGGCGCCAAGGTCGTCAACGTCGACGCCACCGGCATCGACGTCGAGGACGCCGACGGCACCCGCCGGCGGATCGACTCGGTCTGCAAGGTCTGGGCCGCCGGCGTCGCGGCGAGCCCGCTCGGCAAGCAGCTCGCCGAGCAGACCGGCGCGGGCATCGACCGCGCCGGGCGGGTCGAGGTGCTGCCCGACCTCACCCTGCCCGGGCACCCCGAGGTCTTCGTCATCGGCGACATGATGAACCTCGACCGGCTGCCCGGCGTGGCGCAGGTGGCGATCCAGGGCGGCCGGCACGCCGCCAAGGAGATCCAGGGCTGGATCGCCGGCAAGCGCACCGGCAATCCGTTCAAGTACCACGACAAGGGCAGCATGGCCACCATCTCGCGGTTCAGCGCGGTGGCCAAGATCGGCGGGATCCAGTTCAGCGGCTTCATCGCGTGGCTGGTGTGGCTCGCGGTGCACCTCGTCTACATCATCGGGTTCAAGCACCGCCTGACCACGCTGCTGCACTGGACGGTGAGCTTCATCGGCCGCGGCCGCTCGGAGCGCACCGTCACCGAGCAGCAGATCTTCGCGCGAGCGGCGATGCAACGCCTCGGTGAGAACTTCGCCCCGTCCCTGCCGCACAAGGCCGACGAGGCACCGAGCTGGACGGGCGCGGCCCGCACGCCGGTCCCCGCCCAGCCGAACCAGGCGGACGCGGCGAGCCGGCAGGCGACCAGGGTCTGACCCCGCCCGCCGCCCGCCGCGTCGCACGGCACCCGACCGCCCGGGTCAGGAGGATCTCCTCCTGACCCGGGCGGTTCCTCGTCTCCGGGTCCCACCCGGCCCCGGAAGCCTGCGTGCTTCCCACCTTCGAGGACGCGACCCGACCCCTGGGAGTGCCGATCTGCCCGGGCCCGGTCGTGCGCCCGACGCCCGGCGCGCGCGGGCGCGGATCCACCGCCCACCGCACGGTCCGGGCTGGATCGATCCACTGGGCCCACCGCCGGGAACCGGGCCGCGGCCGGAGCCGAGGCTGCGCCTTCCAGGTCCGACCAGGACAGTCCTCGCATCCCACTCACATCTGCGTGGCGCACGGTGAACCTCCGGCGCGCCTGCGGGCGCGCGGCGCCGACCCGGCGGCTGTCGATCCGACCAGCCGTCCCGAGGAGCCGGCGCGACGACGAGAGGATGGATGACCATGATGCGCAACGTCCTGGCCGGACGGCGCGGCGTGGCGGTGGCGGCGACGGGGCTGCTCGGCCTCGGCCTCGGGCTGGGCCTCGGGCTCAGCGGCACGGCCGCCTCTGCCACCGAGCCCACCTCCACCCCCGCACCCACCGCCTTCCCGGCCACGGGCGCCCACCGCGCGGCCGGGGTC
>NZ_JALKFU020000018.1 GCF_023242965.2 Frankia sp. AgKG'84/4 | reverse complement strand
CCACGGGCAGGAGGAACGCGAGGGTCTTGCCGGTGCCGGTGCGGCCGCCGCCGACGGCACGCCGGGTACCAAGGAGAGGGTCACCGCCGGTGCCGCCGAGGTGCGACACCGGGTCAGCGGCGCCGCGCAGACCGTCGCGCCGCACGTCATCACCGCGACCGAGCGCACCCGCACCGCGGCGGGGAGAGTGGCCGGCACCGTGCGGGACAAGGCCGCGGAGAACCCGCGGGTGATCGCCGCCGCGGTGAAGACGGTGGAGACGCGGGACAAGGCCCTGACCGCCGCGCTCACCCGGCTCGGCGAGCATCCGCAGGCCGCCGCCACCGCCGAGAAGACGTTCGCCACCAGCGGCAAGGCCGTGCGCTCCGCCCGCCAGCAGGCCCGGCGCAACCCGAAGGCCACCGGTGGCGCGGCGGCCGGCATCGTCCTGCTGCTGCTGGTCCGACGCCGCCGCCGGCGCCGTCGTAACGCCGGCTGAACCTGGCCAACCCCTCCCGCTACGCCCGGCTTGGTAGGCCACTTCCGAAAGAACGTGCATAGGCGTGTTTATCGCCTGCACCCTCGGGGAGAAAGAAGTCAACCACCTCGGCAGGGAGAATAAAAAATGGTCACGTTCATTGTCGTCATGATTGTGCTCGGTCTGATCGCCGGCGCCGTCGCTCGTGTGGTGCTGCCCGGCCCCGATCCGATCGGCATTCTCGGCACCATTGTCGTCGGCATCATCGGTTCTTTCGTCGGTGGCTTCCTGGGCTACGTCCTGTTCGGCAAGGACCTGGGTGAGGGCGCCCTGCAGCCGTCCGGCATCATCGGCTCCATCATCGGTGCCATTCTGGTGCTCCTGGTCTGGCGGAACGTCGGTGGCCGCAGCTCCGGTCGCTCGCACACCCGTAGCCGCCGCTACGCCCGGCGGTAGTCACCGGACCGCACGTCGGTCACGGCGACACCCCTAGGTGATCTCCGGGACTGCCGAGAGCACATCAACGGCCGCGGGATCGGCCGGCGGGAACCAGCAGGTTCCCGTCCCGGTCCCGCGGCCGTCGGCATTTTCCGGTGAATTCCACCCGACGCCCACCGCCGATCGCGATCGCCAATAGCCGGATCGGCGATTCCTCGCGTGTACTCCGGAGGCGGTCGATGCCCGCCACCGGCCGGTCCACCGCGCGCGGTGAACCGGGCGTGGTCCGGACGGACCGACGGTTGCTGTGTGCGACCCGGATGGTGCGTACAACCCGGATGGTGCGTACAACCCGGATGGTGCGTACAACCCGGATGGTGCTCTGTGCGGGCCAGCCAGCCACGGACCCGTACAGAGCGACCAGCGAGCGGCCCGGAGCCGAGCAGAGCTGACGGGGTCAGCGGAGCTCAGGGCGCTTCGTCGGAGTCGCGCCCATCGTTGGTGCTGGAGTTCTGCGCCGGGTTTCCGTGCGGCTCACCGGGTCCTTCGGCGCTCGCACCCCGGTCGTTCCGAGCACGGACCGTGTCGTCATCGGGGTGGCCGTCATCGGGGTGGCCGTCATCGGGGTGGCCGTCATCGGGGTGGCCGTCGGGGTCCGCGGGCGTCTCGCTGAAGTCGCGTGCCCGCTGGGCGGCGTCGGCGCCGCCGCCGGAGAACAGCCGGGCGTCCTCGCCGGCATCGGCGTCGGTCCTAGCCCTGGCCCCAAAGGCGTCCGGGGCGCGCTGGGCCGGGGTGGCCTCGGGGCGGCCTGAACCCCTGCGGGAGGTCAGCGCGACCGAGGTGATCGGTTGCCAGTCGGGCAGCGCCTCGGTCCGCTTGCGCAGCCGGTCGTCGGGAGCGCCGTCGCGCTCGCGGATCAGCGTGCCGACGCGGGGGTCCGTGCCGACGCGGGGGTCCGTGCCGATGCGGGGGTCATGGCCGCCGTTGTCCCCATGGCTGCCGTCGTGACCGTTCTCGGTGCTGACGTGGCGGCCTGCCGGGCGGCGGCCCGATCCGGCGCCCGCGTGCCGCTGCTCGTCGTCGACGCCGGCCGGGGCGGCGCTGAACAGATGGGCGGCGGCGTCGAACTCGACCCGGGTCCGGGGCAGCGCCGTGGGATGGTGGCGCTGCAGCCACAGCACGAGTGCCTCGCGCATGTGGCAGCGCAGGTCGAAGGTGGTCGGTCCGTCCTTGCCGCTGACCAGCACCCGGATCCGAATGTGGTCTGCCACGGCGTCGGTCACCTGCAGCACGCAGACGCGTCGGTCCCACAGGTCGGTGGCCTCCAGGACCCGGTGCATCTCGGCGCGCATCTCCTCGATCGGCACCTCCCAGTCGAGGTCCAGTTCCACCGCGCCGAGCACGGCCGACTCCTTGCGGGTCCAGTTCTGGAACGGCGTCGTGGTGAAGTAGGTCGACGGCAGGATCATCCGCCGGTCGTCCCAGATGTGGACGACCACGTAGGTCAGCGTGATCTCCTCGATCCGGCCCCATTCCTCCTCGACGACGACCACGTCGTCGACCCGCATCGCGTCGGTGAAGGCGATCTGCAGGCCGGCGAAGATGTTGGCCAGCGAGGTCTGCGCGGCCAGTCCGGCGACGATGCCGACGACGCCGGCGCTGGCGAAGATGCTCGCGCCGGCGACCCGCACGCTCGGGATCGTCATGAGCATCGTCGCGGCCGCGATGACCGCGATGACCGCGACGGTGATCCGGCGCAGCAGGCTGACCTGGGTCCGGATCCGGCGGGCGTGCCGGTTGTCGACGACGTCCACGCGGTAGCGCGCGAGCGCCAGTTCCTCGAGGACGAACGCCAGCACCGCCACGCACCAGGCGATCCCGGCGACGAGCAGGATGCCGCAGACGTGCTCCGCGGGCGCCGTCCAGTCCTGTTCGTGGGTGGCGCCCAGGGAGATCTGCAGGGCGATGAGGACCAGGGTGAGTCGGACCGGCCGCCGGCCCCGGTGGGCGAGGTCGGCGACGATGCGCGAATGCTGGCCGATCCGCCGGGCGACCCGGTCCGTCAGGACGGCCGCGGCCAACGCGACGATCACCGCCCCGGCCAGCACGGTCAGCACGGCAATCGTCGACTGCATGTCGGAAAACGACAGATCGGGCGCGGCGCTTGGGCGCACAGGCAGGCTCCTCGTCCTTCAGGGTCTCCGTCCCCGGTTCCCTGCCCGTGATCGGGCCGGACGATGGAGTGATCCAGCTCATAGTTTCTCATTGGTGCCAGCTCCCCGCTGGTCGGGAGCGGTCATCGCGTATCAGGTCAGCGCCAGTGCGTGCCCGGTAGCTGCTCTTCGTAGGCATCTGTACGCGATTCGGTTGAGAATTATGTGGAGCGGGCGGTCGGTCGTGGAGTACGCGAGGGCGGTTTCACCGGCTGGTTTCTGCCTGTGACCGGTGAGAGCTGCGACAAGCCGACGGGAGGCTGGCATGGGTTCCGTTCCCACCATCAGGCCGGTGCGAGAGGAGGAACTGGCGTCGTTATCGGCGTTGGATGGCCAGATCTTCGGCCGTCTGGCGTATCCCTACTTCGTCCTGCGGCAGATCTACGACGTCCATCGCGGTGAACTGCTGGTGCTGGAACGGCGGCGCCAGCTGTGCGGGTATTCCGTCGCGGTCCGTTCGTCCACGCCGGGACTCGCCTGGTTTCTGGGGCTCGGGGTGGACCCGGGCTGCCGCGGCCGCGGGTATGGCCGGCGACTGGCCGAGGCATCGCTCGAGCGCCTGCGCGGACAGGGGCTGGCGCGGGTCCGGCTGACGGTGGAGGGCACGAATCGGGCGGCGGTGCGGTTGTACCGGCAGCTGGGTTTCGTCCGGCTGGCCGAGATCGCAGATTATCTCGGGCCGGCGGAGCCCCGCCTCCTGCTGGAGTTGGCTCTCGGGTCCGATTCCGTGCCGAGGTCGCCGGCCGGCGTGGTGGACGCTCAACGGAACCCACCCGGTTCACCCGGGAAGGGCGCCAACAGTGGTATCCGGCTGACGCCAGAGTAACAATTCTTCCCACTACTCCCTACTCGTGTCGACGCGGGCGCTATCCCGGCCACCGTCTGCTCTGGCCAGGACCGATATCTCCCCTGGCGCCCTCCCCTGACGGGATTCGGTTGACGTTGCGCAATAGTGCATCCTTTAGATGCCTCGGCGTGTCGAACGCTCCCCTGCCCGGCTCGGGGTGGGAGCGTTTGAGGGCCGAGCTGACGAGGAGCAAGCAATCGGGCGTGGGTGCGGGGATGCTGGCCGTCTTCTCCCACTCGCGACCGGGGATCTGTCTGTCGTCCACGACATCTGATAACGTCAATCCAAGAGGTGTACATCATGGCGGAGCCCCAGGCGGTCCAGGCTGGTAGTTCGCGTTCGTCTGACGGCGCGCAGGCAGACCTCGGTGGGAGTGGTCAGGCTCGTGGCTGCCGGACCTCGACCTCGACGAGGAACAATCAGTTCCCCTGGGATGAGTTCGATACGACGTACTACCTGCGCAAGAACTACAACGATCTCCGCTGGGACGATCGGCAGATCCTCGAAACAGTGCGTGATTTCCTGGTGAACTTCCGGCCCGACGGGCAGGCGGCCGGTCTTGATCTCGGCTCCGGGCCCAACCTGTATCCGGCGCTCGCGATGCTCCCGCTGTGTTCGGAGATAACGCTGGTCGAGCGTGCGCTCAGCAACGTGGCCTGGTTGAAGCAGGAGGTCACGAACTTCGCGCCCAACTGGAACCAGTTCTGGGAACTGCTGTGCGAGCAGCCCCGCTACCAGGCGGTCGCGGACCCGCGGACCGCGCTCGCCGAGCGGGTGACGGTGCAGGCCGGTGACGTGTTCGGGCTTCCTCCGCGCAGATGGCAGGTGGGCACGATGTTCTTCGTCGCGGAGTCGATCTCACCGCGCCAGGACGAGTTCGAGGCCGCGGTGCGCCAGTTCGTACGAGCGCTGACCGACGGAGCCCCGTTCGCGGCGGCATTCATGGAGAACTCGTCGGGCTATGACGTCGGGCACCATCGCTTTCCGGCCTTCGCGGTCGAGGAGAATCACATCCGCTCCATTCTGGCGCCGGAGGCGACGGACCTGCGGATCAGTCGAATCGGCGTCGGCCGTGAGGTCCTGCGGCCTGGCTACACCGGAATGATCACGGTTTGCGGCCGGGTACGTGCCGGCTGAGCTGGTCGAAGCGTCCGACACACGGGGGTGAAAATGCGCATCCAGCCTCGGCAGTCCCTCCTGGACCTGTGGCAGGCAACGGTTGACTATTCCTATCGTGACGGTGCCTGGACGCCCGGCGGCCGAGCCGAGGCGAACTCAACCAGCGAGGCGGAGCAGTTGCTCTGCCTGATGTATCCGGCATCGCAGATCGAAGCGTTCAAGCTCGACCGGCCCGACGAGACCGCGCGCGACATCCGGGAGTCACTGAGCACCCTCGGCGACGCGATGGAAATTCCGCGCCGCCTGGTCACCGCCCTGCGGGACTACATGGATCGCTACACCTCGGACACCGGCACCCCGGTCTTCTCGGCCGGCAGCTATCTGGAACCTCGGGCGCCGGGCGAGCTGTTGACTTCGGAGCAGCGAAACCTCGACGTGGTGGATTCGCTGTCGATGTCCGTCACTCTCTCGCTGGCCACGCTGGGCTTCCTGAAGGTCTTCGAACGGGGCGTCAAACGCCCGACGCTGCGTGCGGAGATGGCCGAACTGACGGAGCTCGCCAGCCGCCGGCTCACCGCGGCGATGGTCGGCCTGCTACGCAGTTTTACGGTGCATTCCTTCGCCCCGAGCTCGCCGGCCGGCCAGGTGCTGTGCGAGACGGTCAACCAGCGCGGTCTACCGACGGAGACGCTTGTCGGCGAACTGCACGAGGCCCTCGCGCGGGTCCGGGCGGGGCTCGCGGAGGTGACGCTCGGCTCCGGAGGCGCCGAGGAGCTGGAGAACGACGAGCACCTGTTCGAATGCGGCTGGTCCTGGGGAATCGTGCGGGACGCTCCGGAGGTGGTGACCCTGCAGCCGCTGGAACAGCCGGTCGGCATCGCCATCCGTCGCCCGCTGCTCTACTTCACCGTCGTCGCCCTCGACGGCATCGCCGACCTGTTCTCGGCGCGCACCCGCATTCTCGGCCTGCTGAACGAGGAACAGCAGGGCTTCATGCGGGCACTGCAGATCAGATGGGATCTGACCCAGCAGTACTGGTCCACCCTGGCGGGCTTCGGTGGAGAGCGGCGCTGGCCGTTGGAGGACATCCCATGGCGGACGACCGACGGGCGCGAATCGGACTACTACAGCCTGTTGGTGATCTCGGTGACCGTTGAGGCACTGCTGCAGAACCGGGCCGGGGATCTCGATCTCGCCCGGGTCGGGCGGGTGCTGGAGGAACTGGCGGTGCGGGGCCGGGTCACCAGGCGGGCGCTGGCCGACGATCCCGCGGTGGAGCTGCACGCGCCCGGCATCCGCCTGAACCTCTACGGCGCCGAGGACCAGCTCGGCGGCCGGACGGGCCCCGAGGTCGTCTGGCCGGTGGCCGACTTCGCCACCGCCCTGTTCAAAAGGACGGTCCTGATCGCCTCCCTCGCCGGCGGCGCCAGCCTGCGGGACCGCCTGCTGCGGCTGTCCGATGACATCTGGGACCACCTGCACCAGCGACGCCTCACCGACGGTCCCGCCGCCGGCCTCTGGGACGACGCCAGCGGCGCGTTCCCGCACCTCAAACCGGGCGATCAGGCCCCGTCCTGGTATCTCACCGAGCGGGTGATGGAATGCCTGGTCGTGCTCGCAAGGATGGTCGAGCAGCCGCCGTTGCGCAACGACCGACTGATGGTCCTGGCGCAGGACCTGGCACTCGAGGCCGATCACATCTACAGCCAGGAGCTGCTGCGCGGCAGCGCCGACGCGGGCCAGCTACGAACCCGTCTCGCCCATCTCGGCCGCCGCCTCGACCGGGCCCGCGCCATCGCTGACAACAAGCCGGGAACCGCGGTCGCCGTCCTCACGGAGGTGCTGCGGGAGCTCGACGACTTCGTGCAGGCCCGCCGGTCGAGCCGAGGCTTGCGCGAATGATCCTCATCGCCACGTCGGACAAGGGCGGCACCGGTCGATCGGTGACCGGCTGCAACATCGCGCTGCGCTGCGCACTGCAGGGCAGCAACGTCTGCTACGTCGACTTCGACTTCGGCTCGCCGACGGCGGGAGCGATCTTCCACGTGGAGTCGGCCGCCCGCGGCATCCTCGGCGGCCAGGGGATGCACAGTTTCCTCGCGGGTGAGGCGGCCGCGCCGGTCGAGCTCGATCTTTGGCGACACATGGACCGGGCCGGCCTGCGTCCCCGCCCGCCGGGCGCCGGGCGGCTGGTCCTGTTCCCCGGTGACGAGGGCGGCGGGGAGTTCCCGGTCGACGAGGACATGACGGATCGGTGCGTCCGGCTGTTGCGGCGCCTCGCGGAGGAGTTTGACCTCGTCATCGTCGACCTCAGCGCCGGCCGCTCCTACGCGCTGCAACTCGTGCTCGAGGCCACGGTGCGCCCGGCGCTGCGTCCCGTCCTCGCCCGCTGGCTGGTCTTCCACCGCTGGACCCGGCAGCACATCATCGCGGCGGCGGGCCTGGCCTACGGTGACCACGGCATCGTGGACACCGGGGCGGCGAAGGGGCACGACCGGGACCACCTGCGCGACTCGATCCGGTTCGTGCGCACCGCCGTGCCCGACCTGGACTCGGAGCAGTTCGCCGGGCTGGTGCCCACCCAGGCGGCGTGGCTGCAGGAGACCGACGCGGACCTGCAGCGACTCGCCGCCCGGCGGCGGATCGGCCGCAGCGTGCTCCTCGGTTCCATCCCGTTGGATCCCGTCCTGCAGTGGCGTGAGCAGCTCATTCTCGAAAGCGACGTGTGGACGCTGCGGATCGCGAACCCGCAGACCGGCGCCGCGCTCGACGAGCTGGCCAAGGACGTCATGGACGACGACCCGTGGGAAGGGCTGTGAGCGACGTGGACGTCGTCTTCGAAGAGACGAGCGCCACCGGGCGGACGGCCGAGGTGCCGCTGTCCCACCTGTCCGTCGAGCTCGGTCATCTCTACCTGGACGACCTCGCCGACGAGGCGATGGATCTGGCCGCCTACTTCCGCCGGATCGCCGCCTGGACGGGCCCGGAGCAGTTGGCCGCGCTGGCGGGTGTGCCTGGCGAGCGGCTGCGGGCGAGCACCTGTGTCCTCGTCGACGACTACGAGGTGGCCTCCCTCGGGCCGCGGGCCGTGGTACCGCGCCTGGTGGCGGCCGCGGCCTCGGCGGGACTGCGCGTCGACTACGTCGCCCGCGAGTCCGGCTGCGCCGCGCCGCTGGCCGCGTTGGCGACGGCCGGCGTGCCCGTCAGCCTCGCGGACCTGGTGGAAGGCATGCTCGTCGCCGATCCGCCGGCCGGTGCCAACGGCAGCCGACCGGCCGCGCACGAGAACGGCTGGTTGTGCAACGGTGTGCGCTCGCCAGCGGCCGGACCGGTGCAGGCCATGCGGACACCGCTGCCCTGGCAACCACCCGTGGAGAACCGGGCGTATCGACACTCCATTTTCCTGGACGTGGAGATCTGGCGGGACCTGGGCACCGGGAGACGGTGGTCATGCCCGTTTCTCGCCGCGGTCTGGCAGCTTCTCCGGCTTGGTCAGCTACGTGTTCACGGTGAACCCGCGGTGGTCGCGACGGATATCGATCCGGAGAACCTCCCGGCGACCTGGGAGGAGTTTCCAGTAATCGGTCGTCTGCCCGGCCGGGCCGCGCCGTTCGCCGCCTACCGCACGCTCTCCGTGTTCGATTCACGTCTCCTGCCGGTGGAGCACGCGGTCCGGATGATCCTGGGCCAGATCGCTGTCGACCCGGCTGTCGCCGAGCAGGTGCGGAACCGGTCCGCCCGAGAAAAGATCACCCTGCCCGCCGAACTGCCGGACCGGGCCTGCCATGTGCTTCTCGGTGGTTAATCTCCGCCGTGCGGACGATTCCGCACGGGAACCCTCCGCCCGTTCTTCTGACGCGTTCGGCGGGGGGTGATTCATCCTTGGCCGGTTTGGCCGACCTGGCCGACGACGAACGCTGCCGCATTCTGCTGGGCGAGGTGCGGACCGGGCTGTCGGCGCATTCGCGGGCGCTGGCGGACACCGAGGCCGCGGCACTGCTGTCGCTGCGGCCCGGAGTGGGCGTGCGGGTGGCGACCCGGCCGGCCGCGTGGGTGGTGTCCCCGGACCTGACGCTGGGCGTGCACTGTCCGATGCCGAGCCGCAGCGGCGCGCGGCGGGACGGGATCGGGACGATCCTGAGCCGGGCGTCGCTGACCGGCGGCCGGATGGTCCAGGCCACCGTGCATACCGGGGTGGTCCTGGGCCGCTCGGGGGCGGTCGACCGACGTCAGCCGTGGGCGCATCACCTCGCCCGGCCCGGCCGGGTGGAGGTGGCCGGCCGGCTGCGCGCGGACGATCTCGCCGACGGCTTCCTGGCCGCGGTGCCGGATGGTGTGCCGGGGCCGGATCTCGACCTGGGAGCGGTGTGCGGCCGACTACTGGACCAGGTGCAGGAGAGCCCGCTGCTCGACCAGCGACTTCCTTTTCGGGCGCCGCGGACCCGTTTCCGGTTCGCCTTGCTTCCCTGCGATCACGGCGCATCCGGGGCGGCGCACGTCTGTCGAGTGAGCTTTGTTGTCGAAGAAGAAATGGTACGTGTACTGCGTATGTCCGGGTCGGTGGCGGACCTTGTGAGCGTCGTCGGACTATGCGAAGATCTTGCCCTGCACGACTGGTTGCTGACGACGGTTCAGCGGGTTGTCGAGGGAAGCCGCGTCCGGCCATCCGGAGGAGGTCGATTGCCGCATCAGCTCAGGCCAGTAATAGATCATCTGTTGCACCTGTGGATGCCTGGCGCGCGGGTCGCCGACGCGCTACTTCCGGTGTGGGCCGGTGTGGAACAGCGGTCAGGTATCTCCCGGCAGTGGGAAAATCTGGTCGGCTGGATCCGAGACCAGCTCGCCCTGTCACTCCTCGCCGATCTGGGTAGGGGCGCAGGCTAGGTTCGGGGGAACCGTGAACAACCAGCACCGCGTATCGTCCGGCACGACTCCCATGGTCCTGCGGAAATCGTTGGTCAGCGTCAGCATCGGCGGTCTCACCTGGCTGGTCGCGAACGCGACGGGCCAGCAGAAGGAGTGGGGACTGCTCTTCTCCGCCTTCGTCGGAGCCGTCGTCCTCATGGTCCAGTTCCTCATCGACTTCGAGCGTCGCATCGCGACGATGGAGTCCTCGATCAACACCCATCACATCGAGATCGAGGCGCTCGTCCAGCGGCGCTTCGCCGAGATCAGTGAGATCGCCGAACTGTTCAGCCTCGTCGAGGCGTCGGCGATGCGGACCGACGTCGTCGTCCAGTTCCTGCGGAACGCGGTGGCGATCAGTGACGCCCCCCGGCTGCGGTTCGAACTCGCGCACGCGGAGATCGGGCGGATGTCCGAGTTCCTCCATGAGCTGCAGAGCGGCCACGCCACCTACTTCGGCGAGGACCGCGACTGGCTGCTCGGCCTGACCAGGGAGGCCGAGCATTCCGTCGACGCGATCAGCCTGCCCTCGGTGGACGGCGGGGTGCACGGCTTCGCCGAGGGGTTCTGGGAGAGCGACCTGGGCCACCGCTACCTCGAATGCCAGCGGGAGGCCATCGACCGGCGCGATGTCAGCGTCCGGCGCATCATCGTCCTGGAACGGGGCAACCCGCGGGCCGTGGAGAGCGTGTTCGAGTTGTGCGCCCTGCACGCGAGCTACGGCATAGAGGTGCGCACTTTGCACACGGACGCGATTCCGCTGGGCATCAGCCGTGCGCTACTCGACTTCATCATCTTTGACGACGTCGTCGGTTACGAGGTGACCCCGGGCGCCCACGCCGGCGCGGACAGGCCGCCGACCATCGTCAACACCCGGCTGGTGCTTCGGTCGGACGTCGTGCGGGCGCATCGCGTGCACTTCGACGAGCTGTGGGGCACGGCGGATCCCTTCGACCCGTCCACCGCGGTCGCCCGAGCCCCGCTCAGAGCTCCAGGGTGGGCAGGAAGCGGTACATGACGTAGAGGTCGACGTCGCCGTGCCACGGATGGCGGAACGCGGCGGGCAGGGTGCCGACCAGGCGGAACGCGAGCGAGCGCCACATCGCCACCAGCTTCGGGTTGACCGAGATGACCGCGTTGAGCTGCATCGCCCGGTAGCCGCGGTCGGCGGCGTACTCGATCATCTGCTCGGCGGCCAACCGGCTCGGGCTCTCCCGCAGGCCGGTGCTACCTCGGGTCAGATAGGGCGGGCCGCCGTGGTCGACCCACTTCGGGTCCACCAGCAGCGTCGCCTGGACGACGTGGTCGCCGAGACCCGGCAGGCTGGGTACCAGCAGCGCGGTGGCGACCACCGCGGTCCCGTTCGGGCCCTCCTCCTCCGCGACCAGGACCTCGGCGGGCGGTGGCAGCATCCAGACCCTGCGGGCCGTGTCCTCGTCGGTCTCCGGTCGCCAGGCGCACGTTTCGCCTTCGGCCACGACGGCGTGCCAGACGGGCCAGATCGCGTCCCAGTCCTCCCGAGACGCCTGCCGTGTGCGCACCTGTCCGATCCTGCCCGTTGACCGCTTCGCCCGAGTAACGATTTGGCGCCGCCGACTGACGTGGCAGCGCGCAGGCGCCTACCCTTCGGCCTGCTGGTGGCCGCGTCGTGTGCCGTCGACCTGGCGGTACGCCGTCACCCGGTTCCCGTTCACGTTCCCGTCCGTGACCATATGTCCGATCTCGATCATCCGGCCGCATGTGTGCGCGTGATGTGGTTCGCGGTCCTACTGACGATGGACGTTGAAGGTGCCGCAGTCGGCCAGGGTCACCCGGCCGCTCAGATCGTCAGGTCGCTCGGCCCGCGGCCGGGCGGTGAGGTTGACCATGCTGTAACCGGTTGGCTGGTTGATCCATCGCACGGCGCTGGTGTTCATCACCCCGTCGGAGTAGATGATTCGCACGAGGTACGAGCCGCGCGCCACCGTCGGATTTGCCGGCACCGGGTAGAACTCGAACGTGCCCCACAGCGCGTGGTCAGGTGTCTCGACGATGGCCAGCAGTAGCCCGACCGGGCGCTGCCCGCAGGTGTAGCCGCCGCGCCAGTGGCCGACGAGCGCGATGGGCGGGGCGGGGTCGGAGGTCGGGGACGCCGGCTGCGAGGGCACGGCCGGTGGTGTGAGTGCGCCCGGTGTTCGTGCGGTCGGTGCCGGGGCCAGCGGGCCGGAGGCGGTCACCAGGGGCAGGGCCGTCGCGGTGCTGGTGGCCGCGGGGCCGCCGTGGCCGCCACCGTGGGTGAGAAGCGTGGCAGCGATTGTCACGGTGAGCAGTCCCGCGACGGCGACCGAGGCCGGCACCCATGGGCCGGAGAGCCGTGCGCGCAGGTGTGCCCACTCCTGCCCCTGCCGTGGCTGTGCTGCTGGCAGCGGCTGCGCTGGCGGCGGCGGCGCGACAGAGCCGCGAGGCGGGCCTGACCCCGGCGCCCAGCCAGGCGGACCGGGCGGCTTCGGGGCGATCGCATGGGGGAAAGCGGCTGGGCCGAACGGGGGGCGCTGCTGAGCTGGCCCCGAGGGAGACTGCTGCCGGCCCGGCCCGGAGGGGAACTGCCGCTGGCCTGGTCCGGATGGGGGAGCCGGTGTCGGCGCGACGGCGGCCGCCTGGACCGAACGGGAGGGCACCTGCCAGTGGTCGTCGAGCAGCCGTGCGGTGGCCTCGGCCGGGTCCACGGCGTTCGGTAACAACAGCCGCAGCAGGACCGCTGCGCTCGGCCGGGCCGCCGGGTCATGCTGAAGTGCGGCGCGAAGGACGGGAAGCAGCCGCTCGGGAACGCCCGCGAGATCAGGCTGCTCGCCGATCACGCGGTAGATCAGGACCTCCGGGCGGCCCGCTCCGTACGGGGGGCGGCCGGTCGAGGCGAACGCGACGGTCAAGGCCCACGAGTACACATCGGTGGCCGGTCCGATCCGGTCGGTGGCGACCTGCTCCGGCGCCATGTAACCGGGGCTGCCCAGCACCGATCCGGGCCTGGTCAGCGGCGTCGACTCCGACAGCCGGGACACGCCGAAGTCGATCACCTTCGGACCGTTCGCCGCCAGGACGACGTTGGACGGCTTGAGATCACGGTGGATCACGCCGACCCGGTGCATCGCCTGCAGCGCCTCCGCGAGCCCCAGCGCGAGGGCGTCGAGCATGGCCGCTGGCAGCGGGCCCTCGGCCTCGACGACCTCGGCGAGGCTGGCACCGGCGACGTACTCGGTGGCGAGCCAGGGCCGGGGAGCCTCCGAGTCGGCGGCCACCACCCGGACCGCGCAGGCACCGCCGACCGCTCGCGCGGCCGTCACCTCGCGGCGGAACCGGCGCCGGAAGTCGGGCTCGCCGGCCACCCGGGGAGAAATCACCTTGATCGCGAGTGGTCGACCGGCCGGGTCCGTCGACAGGTACACGACACCCATGCCGCCCGCGCCGATCCGGGCAGCGAGCTGGTAGCCGCCGATCTCCGTCGGATCGGAGGGACGCAACGGTGAGATCGGCACGGACGGGCGACTCCCTCCCCGCGAGGACGGTTCTGCCTGGCGCGCGAACCACGCCTAACCGGCCTGAACCGGTGCTTCACCGTAGCCCGGTCGGGCCACTAGTGCAGGGCCAGTTGTTGCGGACCGCCCGTTCCACCAGCCCTTTGCTCCGCGCCTGTGGGCCACCGGTGGAATCCTCCGCCGGACCGAACTGCGACCGCGACGAGACGTGAAGGTGGACCGGTCGTAACAGGCCGGGGCTAAAGTCCCGGCAACGTGGCGTCCGGCGGCTACGGCCCAGGTCGACGGGAGGTTGCGATGCGAGTGCCCCGGCCACCGGCCGCCTGGGTCGCGACCCTGTCCACGAGCTGGCGCGGATCGGCCCGCGAGGCCATCCTCGGCGAACTCAAGCGGGTCATCCTCGACGGCGCCGCGGGGCCCGGGCTGCCCATCCCGGTCGACGAGGTCGCCGCGCATTACCAGGTCAGCCGGATCCCGGTCCGGGAGGCGCTGATGAGTCTGGTCGGCGAGGGCCTGGTCGAGCACCGGGCCCGCGCGGGCTACATCGTCGCCACGCTCACCCCCGGTGAGCTGCGCGAGTTCTACCTGGTGCGGGAAGCCCTGGAAGCGGCGGCGCTGGCCGCGGCGGTGCGGCGGGCCACGGTCGCGGACGACGAGCTGGTTTCCGCGGCGCATCTCGCCACGTCGGCGGCGATCCAGGCCGGTGACTCCCGCGGGCACCACCGGGAGAGCCGCCGTTTCCACCTCGCGCTCGTGAACGCCGGCGGGATGCCACGGCTCGCGCACATGTTCGAGGAAGCCTGGAACATGACCGAGCCGGCCAGGCCGATGGACCATGTCTCCCGCGAGTCCGTCGACATCCTGAACGAGGACCACGAACGGATGCTGGTCGCCTTCCGGGAGCGGGACACCGCCGCCCTGCTGGAGATCTCGCGTCTGCACCACAGCCGCCTACAGAACTACGCACTGGACCTGCCGGAACGCTGATCCGGCCTGCCCCCACCCGAGCGGCCCGGATATATCTGTGCCGTCATTCGGCAGAAACATCGGCATCCTAATCTTCCTCAACAGCAGCCGGGCGGTGGAATCGCATCGCCCGTGCCGGGCGGTCTGGTGACGAAGTCGACCGCAATGCAGACGACCCGTCGCGCATTGACTGGCGCCCGCTCACCTCACCTGCAGCGCGCGGCCACACGAGGGAGAAAGAATGAACGAGACCGATGTTTCCGCGCCACCATCGGGCGCGGCGGCGGGCCACGGCGACCTCACCGAGGCCGCCGGTCAACCCGTCGGGACGGGGCTGCTCAAGGCGAGCTACGACCCCCGACTGGCCAACGAGGACCTGGCCCCGCTGCGCGAGCAGACCTGGACTTCCTACAACATCTTCGCGTTCTGGATGTCGGACGTGCACAGCGTCGGCGGTTACGTCACCGCCGGCAGTCTGTTCGCCCTGGGGCTGACCAGCTGGCAGGTTCTCGTCGCCCTTCTCGTCGGCATTACGATCGTGTATTTCTTCTGTAATCTCGTTGCTCGGCCGAGTCAGCAGGGCGCGGTGCCGTACCCGGTCGTGTGCCGTGCTCCGTTCGGCGTTCTCGGGGCGAACGTGCCAGCGATCATCCGGGGGCTCATCGCTGTCGCCTGGTATGGAATCCAGACGTATCTCGCCTCGGCCGCGCTCGACGTCGTCCTGTTGAAGCTCTTCCACGGGCTCACCCCGTACGCGGACGTCCACCAGTACGGCTTCCTGGGGCTGCCGCTGCTCGGCTGGTGCAGCTTCGCCGCGCTGTGGGTGCTGCAGGCCGCCGTGTTCTGGACCGGCATGGAGACGATCCGCCGCTTCATCGACTTCTGCGGCCCGGCAGTGTACGTCGTCATGTTCGCGCTCACCGGCTACCTGATCTACAAGGCCGGGTGGGGCGCGATGAGCCTGAACCTCGGCGGCGAGAAGCACGGCGGCTCCACGATCTCCATCATGCTCGGCGCGATCGCGCTCGTCGTCTCCTACTTCTCCGGGCCGATGCTGAACTTCGGCGACTTCGCCCGGTACGGAAAGTCCTTCGGCGCCGTCCGCAAGGGCAACATCCTCGGGCTGCCGTTGAACTTCCTGGTGTTCTCGCTGCTGGTGGTGCTCACCGCGTCACTGACGATCCCGGTCTTCGGTGAGCTCATCACCGACCCGGTGCAGACCGTTGCCCGCATCGACAGCACCTTCGCCATCGTCCTCGGCGCCCTGACCTTCACCACCGCCACCATCGGCATCAACATCGTCGCGAACTTCATCTCGCCGGCCTTCGACTTCTCCAATGTCAGCCCGCAGCGCATCAGCTGGCGTGCCGGCGGCATGATCGCCGCAGTCGGCTCAGTACTGATCACTCCGTGGAATCTCTACAACAACCCGGACGTCATCCGCTACACCCTGGAAACTCTCGGTGCCTTCATCGGCCCGCTGTTCGGTGTGCTGATCGCCGACTTCTACTTCATCCGCCGCCGGGTGATCGTGGTCGACGACCTGTTCACGATGTCCCCGCAGGGCACCTACTGGTACAGCAAGGGCGTCAACCCGCCGGCGGTCATCGCCACCGTCATCGGCGCCGTCGTCGCGATGATGACCGTCGTGCTGCCGGAGTCCGCCATCTCCTGGATCGACACCGCCGGCCAGTACAGCTGGTTCATAGGCATGGGCCTGGGCCTGGCCGTGTACTACGTCCTCGCCCGTCGCTCACCGATCACCGCCACGTCCCTGCGGTCACCCGTGCCGGCCCCGCGCGCCCCGCAGAGCCAGGGCAGCGGCCAGCCCACCGCTTCCTGAGGCGGTCCCAGTCGGCCGGTCCCAGTCGGCCGGTCCCAGTCGGCCGGTCCCAGCCGGCCGGTCCCAGTTGTTGTCCCGGCCAGCGGGCGTGGCCCGTTCGGGTAGCGCGCTCCCGCGGGGTCCGAACGGGCCATGTCGATTTCCGCCGTCAACATCCCCCTTCTGGACGGTCCACCTCATGCTCATCCGGGTCATCAATCCGAACACCACCGAGGCCATGACCAAGCTGATCGGCGAGTCGGCGAGCCTCGCGGCCGGCCCGGATGTCCTCGTCGAGGCCGTCACCCCGGCGATGGGCCCGGCCTCGATCGAAAGCCACTACGACGAGGCCCTCAGCGTGCCGGGCGTGCTGGCCGAGATCGCCGCGGGAGAGAACGACGGCGCTGCCGGCTTCGTGATCGCCTGTTTCGGTGATCCGGGCCTCGACGCCGCGCGGGAACGTGCGACCGGCCCGGTGCTCGGCATCGCCGAGGCGGCGATGCGGGCCGCCAGCAGCCTCGGCCGCGCGTTCAGCGTCGTCACCACCCTGGACCGCAGCGTCGGCCGGACCTGGGAGCTGATCGATCGGTACGGAGTGCGGTCCACCTGCCGTGGCGTGCGTGCCTGCGAGATCCCGGTCCTCGACCTGGAGAGCGACCTGTCGGCGCCGGCCCGCGTCCTCGCCGAGTGCCTGGCTGCCCGCGACGACGACGGCGCCGACGTGATCGTGCTCGGCTGCGCGGGCATGGGGGACCTGTGCGCCGACCTGACCGCCGAGCTCGGCCTACCTGTGATCGACGGAGTCTCGGTTGCGACCGGGATGGTCGCCGCTCTTGCCCGTCTCGGCCTGCGTACGACCAACCGTGGCGAGTACGCACCGCCGCCCCCGAAGGGCTACACCGGCCTGCTGCGCGACTTCGGCGCCTGAGCGGCGCTCCCGCGACCGATCCGTCGCTCAGCGCGCCCGCGGCGCCCACTGGCCGGACACTGGGAAGGCGGACCGGCGGCCTGAGACCCCGCCGCCGGCCACCGGACGGAGAGGCAGGCACGGATGGCGCTGCACGGGCAGGCGGACGGCGATCGGGCGGGGCAGACGGTCGAGGTGCGGCCGCGGCTGGTGCGGCCGGGGGGTGACAGCAGCGTGCCGCGGTTTCGGCTGCCGGCGGAGTCGATGGCGCCGGAGACGGCGTACCAGGTGGTGCATGACGAGCTGATGCTCGACGGCAACGCGCGGCTGAACCTGGCCACGTTCGTCACCACCTGGATGGACCCCGCGGCCGACCGGCTGATGGCCGAGTGCATGTCCAAGAACATGATCGACAAGGACGAGTACCCGCAGACCGCGGAGCTGGAGGAGCGCTGCGTCAACATCCTCGCCGACCTGTGGCACGCGCCCGACGCGGAGCATGCGATCGGCTGCTCGACGACCGGTTCGTCCGAGGCGTGCATGCTCGCCGGGCTCGCCATGGCGCGCCGCTGGCGGGCCCGCCGGCGCGCCGCTGGTGCGCCGGCTGACCGGCCCAACATCGTGATGGGCGCCAACGTCCAGGTCTGCTGGGAGAAGTTCGCCCGCTACTGGGACGTCGAGCCGCGGCTGGTGCCGGTGGCGCCGGGGCGTACCCACCTGACCGCAGACGAGGCGGTGGCCCGCTGCGACGAGAACACGATCGGGGTCGTGGCCATCCTCGGGTCGACGTTCGACGGCAGCTACGAGCCCGTCGCCGAGATCGCCGCGGCGCTCGACCGGCTGGCCGCGGGCGGCGGGCCGGACATCCCGGTGCACGTGGACGCGGCCTCCGGCGGGTTCATCGCCCCGTTCTGCGATCCCGACCTGCGCTGGGACTTCCAGCTCGACCGGGTCGTGTCGATCAACACGTCGGGGCACAAGTACGGGCTGGTCTACCCGGGCGTGGGCTGGGTGCTGTGGCGGGATCGCGCGCACCTGCCCGACGAACTCGTCTTCGAGGTCGACTACCTCGGCGGGACGATGCCGACGTTCGCGCTGAACTTCTCCCGTCCCGGCGCGCAGGTCGTCGCCCAGTACTACACGCTGCTCCAGCTCGGCTTCGCCGGTTACCGGCGGGTGGCGCAGGGCTGCCGGGACAACGCCCGCTGGATCGCCGGGCAGGTCGCCGGGATGGGCCCGTTCGAGCTGGTCTCGGACGGCAGTGGCATCCCCGCCTTCGCCTTCAGGCTGCGCGAGGAGATCACCGACTACACCGTCTTCGACGTCTCCGAACTGCTGCGGATGCGCGGTTGGCTGGTGCCGGCCTACCGGTTCCCGCCGGCGCTGACCGACCTCGCCGTCCTACGGGTCGTCGTTCGGCATGAGTTCAGCCGGGACCTCGCCGAACTACTCGTCGCCGACCTGCAGCGGGTCGTTGACCGGCTGTCCACCGTCGGCCGGCGGCTCCCGCCGGCCCCGACCGACACGGCGGCCGCCTTCCATCACTGAACCAGTGCCGGCACGGACCTGGGCGGGTCACGCCCAGGTCAGGACGGCCGCAGGATCGGGCGCAGCGCGTCGAGGACGGCGGGGTCCTCGATGGTCGGCGGGATGGTGGGGGAGCGGCCGTCGGCGATCTCGCGCATCGTGCGGCGCAGGATCTTGCCGGAGCGGGTCTTCGGTAGCGCCGGTACCACGTCGACCCGCCGGAACACCGCCACCGGGCCGATCCGTTCGCGGACCCGCGCGATCAGCTCCGCCGCGAGCACGGCGGGGATGATCTCCGCGCCGGCCTTGAGGACGACGAGTCCGCGCGGCACCTGGCCCTTGAGCGGGTCGGCGACACCGACGACGGCGCATTCCGCGACGGCGGGATGTTCGGCGAGCACGGCCTCCATCGAGCCGGTCGACAGGCGGTGCCCGGCCACGTTGATCACATCGTCGGTGCGGCCGAGGACGAACAGGTAGCCGTCGTCGTCGAGGTAGCCGCCGTCGCCGGTCAGGTAGTAGCCGTCGAACGCCGACAGGTAGGACGCGACATACCGGTCGTCGTCCTCCCACAGGGTGGGCAGCGTGCCGGGTGGCAGCGGCAGGCGCAGGCAGACCGCGCCCTCCGTGCCGGCCGGCACGGGCTGGCCGGCGGGGTCGAGTACCTGGATGTCGTAGCCGGGCATCGGCACGGTCGCGGAGCCCGCGCGGATCGGCAGCAGTTCCAGGCCGAGCGGGTTCGCGACGATCGGCGCTCCCGTCTCGGTCTGCCAGTAGTTGTCGATCACCGGGATGCCCAGGGTCGACGCCGCCCAGTCGTAGGTCGGCGGGTCGAGCCGTTCGCCGGCCAGGAACAGGGCGCGCAGCGAGGAGCGGTCGTGCTCGCGGGCCAGGACGCCGTCGGGGTCCTCGCGGCGGATGGCGCGGATCGCGGTCGGCGCGGTGAACAGCACGTTCACCCGGTGCTGGGCGACCACCCGCCAGAACGCGCCGGCGTCCGGCGTCCCGACCGGTTTTCCCTCGTAGAGCACGGTCGTGGCGCCCGTGAGCAGCGGGGCGTAGACGGTGTAGGAGTGGCCGACGGCCCAGCCGACGTCGGAGGCCGCCCACATCACGTCGCCGGGCCGGATGCCGTAGATGTTGGTCATCGACCAGGTCATCGCGACCGCGTGGCCGCCGTTGTCCCGCACGATGCCCTTGGGCCGTCCGGTCGTGCCCGACGTGTAGAGGATGTAGAGAGGGTCGGTCGCCGCGACCGGGACCGGCGGGTGCGGGACGGCGGCGGCGAGCGCCTCGTCCCAGTCGTGGTCGCGGCCCGGGACCAGCGAACAGCGACGCTGGTCCCGCTGGACGATCAGGGTTGCCGCGGGGGCGTGGTCGGCGAGCGCGATCGCCTCGTCCAGCATCGGCTTGTACGGGACGATCCGGGTCGGTTCGATCCCGCAGGAGGCGCTGATGACGACCTTCGCCCGGGCGTCGTCGAGGCGGGCGGCGAGCTCGGCGGCGGCGAACCCGCCGAAGACCACGGAATGGACCGCGCCGAGGCGGGCGCAGGCCAGCATGCTCACCACCGCGGCCGGGATCATCGGCAGGTAGATGATGACCCGGTCGCCGCGGCCCACGCCGAGCGCGGCCAGCGCCCCGGCGGCGCGCGCCACCTCGTCGGTGAGCTCGGCGAAGGTGAAGCGGCGGATCGTGCCGGTGACCGGCGAGTCGTAGATCAGCGCCGTGTCGTCGCCGCGGCCGGCGGCGACGTGCCGGTCCAGGGCGTTCGCGCAGGTGTTGAGCTCCCCGTCGGGGAACCAGCGGGCGAAGCGCGGGTCGGTGGCGTCGAGGGTCCGGCACGGCGGCCTCGTCCAGGTCACGGAACGGGCCGCGTCGGCCCAGAACCCGTCGGGGTCGGCGGCGGCCCGGTCGCGTTCCCGTTGGTATGCGCCCATGCCCGTCATCCTCCCGCGACCCGTCGGCGGACGGGTCGATTCCGGCTGGGAACCGCCGCTCGCCGCGGGCGCGAAGCGTGATCCCCCGTGGCATCGAGAACGGGTGCGCGAGGACCGATGAAATTTTGTCGGTGGTGGGGTCCAAGGTGGTGACGGCATCGACAGCCGCCGAACGGGCGTTCGGCGCATCCGAAGGAGACACCATGGTCATCCGCGAGCACTCCCCGGCCGGCGCCCCGATCTGGGTCGACCTGCTCACCTCCGACGCCGACCGGGCCCGGGCCTTCTACGGCGAGCTGTTCGGCTGGGAGGCACCGGAGGGCTCCGCCGAGTTCGGCGGCTACGCCAGCTTCACCAAGGCCGGCGTCCAGGTCGGCGGCCTGATGCCCAAGCAGCCGGGCATGGAGGCCCCCGACGGTTGGTCGATCTATCTGTCCACGCCGGATGCGGAGAAGACCGTGGCCGCCGCGACGGAGCACGGCGGTGGCGTCATCGTGCCGCCGATGGCCGTGGCCGACCTCGGCGTGATGGCCGTCGTCACCGACCCGACGGGCGCGGCGATCGGCATGTGGCAGCCCGGCACCCACCCCGGGTTCGGCCTCATCGCCGAGCCGGGCGCGCCCGGCTGGTTCGAGCTGTTCACCCGCGACCACCCCGGCGCTGTCGCGTTCTACCGCGACGTGTTCGGCTGGGATGTCCACATTGTCAGCGACACCCCGGAGTTCCGCTACGCGACCTACGGCGAGAACGAGGCGGCGTACGGCGGGATCATGGACGCGACGGCCTTCCTGCCCGACGGCGTGCCCGCGCACTGGTCGGTGTACTTCGCCACGGCGGACACCGACGCCACGCTGGCGCAGGCCACCGCACTGGGCGGCAAGGTCCTGCAGCCCGGCGAGGACACCCCGTACGGCCGGCTCGGCATCGCGGCGGACCCGACCGGCGCCATCTTCAAGCTGATCGGCCCGAACGTCTCGGCGCCCACCCCGCCGGCCGCGAGCTGATCCGGCAACCGTCGCGCATGGTCACCACCGGGGTCGAGCGCCGGCCCCGTTTCGCCCCGCGCGGCCGTCGCCCGTCGCCCGTCGACGGACCGTTGCGGGGAAGGACGCGCGGGATCAGCCGGTGGACACCTCGGCCCGCAGCAGGGCCGCGAGGACGGAGCCGGCCCGGCGGATGCCGGCGTCGTCGACGTCGAGGTGGGTCACCAGGCGCAGCGTGGTCGGGCTGATCGCGCCGACGAGCACGCCGGCGTCGGCCGCCTGCCGGGCGAACCGGCCGGTGTCGGCGACGTCGACGAGCACCATGTTGGTCTCGACCCGCGTGGGATCGACGCGGTCGGGAGCGGCGTCGGCGAGCAGGGCGGCGAGTTCCGCCGCCCGCCGGTGGTCCTCCGCGAGGCGCTGGAGGTGATGGCGCAGCGCGTGCAGGCCGGCGGCGGCGAGCACCCCGGCCTGGCGCATCCCGCCACCGAGGCGGCGCCGCCACTCCCGCACGGCGTCCGTCCGGCCCTCGTCACAGATCACCAGTGAGCCGACCGGCGCGCCCAGCCCCTTGGACAGGCACACTGACAGCGTCGTGAACGGCTCGGCGAGCTGGCGTGGCTCGACGCCGCCCGCGATCGCCGCGTTCCACAGCCGCGCCCCGTCGCAGTGCAGCGCGATCCCGGCGGTGGTGGCGATGTCCCGCAGGGCCGCCAGCCGGGCCGGCGGGACGACCAGCCCGCCGGAGCGCGCGTGGGTGTTCTCCACGGCCAGCACCGCGGTGCGCACCATGTTGTAGTTGCCGGCGCCGCCGATGTCGTGCGCCCGGATCGCCGCGCGGATCTCGGTGCGGTCCGCGCGGTCGCCGAGGCCCGCCACGGTGCGGGTCTGCACCCCGCCGAGGGCCGCGAGGCCGCCCATCTCGTAGGTGACGATGTGCGCCTCGGTGTCAGCGATGATCTCGGTGCCGACGGGGGCGCTGGCCCGCAGCGCGACGAAGTTGCCCATCGTCCCGCTCGGGACGAACACGGCCGCCTCGTGGCCGAGCAGGTCGGCGGCGTACTCCTCCAGCGCCCGGACCGACGGGTCCTCGCCGTAGTGGTCGTCGCCGACCTCCGCCTCGGCCATCGCCCGCCGCATCCCCGGCGTCGGCCGGGTAACCGTGTCACTGCGCAGGTCGACCGGGGCGCCGGCGGCGGGCGCATCGCCCGTAGGGGAGTCGTCACTCGATGCGTTGATGGCCATGTTTTGCGATGCTAGCCGCCTCGACCTGCGGGTTTGGGTGTGACAAGCGTCGCCGACGAGATCTTGTAGGCGTAACGCGTCGACCGATGGCGCGTCATCTGAGTGAAACGCGAAGCTCCTAGCGTTCGGATCCAAGTTCGGATCCAAAGTTGGGAGGTGCTCGGTGGACGTCCCCCTGTTCACACTGCCGGATCTCGTCGAGGCCGCGCGCGACGGCCGCTCGGAGCCGATCCAGCAGCTCGACCAGGTGTGCCGCGAGCTGGGCGTCTTCCGGCTCGTCGAGCTTGGCCTGCCCACCGGGCTGCTGTCCGGGATGCTCGCTCGCACCCGGGAGCTGTTCGCACTGCCGATCGAGGTCAAGCGCGGGCTGCGGTACTCCGAGGACCAGTTCGTCGGCTGGCGCGGCGCGGACGACAACCTCAACGAGTACGGCTACGCCGACCACAAGGAGATGTTCCACATCGGCCCCAGGGTCAGCTCCACCCTGGGCGCCGCGGGCGCCGCGGGCGCCGCCGGCCCGGCCGGATCGGGGGACGGGGCGGCGGATTCCGACGTGCTCGCGGATGGGGCTGTCCTCGCGGATGGGGCTGTCCTCGCGGATTGGGCGCGGTCCGCGGCCGCGGACCGCACGCTGTGGCAGGCGGTGCTGCCGCACTTCGTGCTCGCCTGGCATCGGTACTACGCGGCGATGCAGCGCGCGGCGGCCGGCCTCGGCGAGGCGCTGTCCGCCGCGGCGGGCGTCCCGTACGCCAGCTGGGCCTCGATGACCGAGGGCAACTGGGCGGACCTCGCCGCGAATTTCTATCCGGCGCAGGCCGCCGGCGCACCGCCGCGGATGCGCAACGCCGTGCACTCCGACCTCACGCTGTTCACGATCCTGCTGCAGGACCCGCCCGGACCCGGCGGCCTGGTGATGCGGGACCGGGCCGGCGACTGGCACGACGTGGTGCCGGCGGCCGGCGAGTTCGTCGTCAACGTCGGCGAACTGCTCACCTATCTGACCGGCGGCGCGTGGTGGGCCGTCCCGCACGAGGTGCGTCCGGTCGTGCCGGCGCTGACCGGCGACCGGTTGTCCATCCCGTTCTTCTTCCGTCCGCACGACGCGCGGATCCTCGCCCCGTTCCGCGTCGGCCCCGACACCGACCAGTTCGACACCGACCTGTCCGACACCGGCGGGGCGGCGTCGCTCGACGTCGGGGCCTGGGTGCGGGCCCGCAAGCTCAAGCAGCACGCCGTGTCCTGAGCGCACGGCTCGTTCTCGCCGTGGTCGCGCCCGCCGTCACAGGGCCGGCCGCGTTTCTCCGCCGGGCCCGTCAGCCCGTTCTTTCCCTCCGAGAGAGGACCATCATGTCTGCGCTCGACTCCATCGCCAGCAGGCGAACACTGCTGCGGGGAATGTTCGGCGGTGGCGCACTGCTGGCCGCCGCGCCGGTGATCGCCGCGTGTGGCAGCGACAGTTCCGGCGACACGTCGTCGGCGTCGGCCACCTCCGGCGCGCTGACCACCGTCACCTGCCAGCTCGGCTGGAAGAAGCTTGCCCAGTTCGGCGGGCATTTCGCCGCGTTGAAGAACGGCTACTTCACCGCCGAGGGCATCAACGCGAAGTTCGTCTCCGGTGGGCCCAACATCGACCCCGTCTCGGTGGTGTCCAGCGGGCAGGCGGACATCGGCGATGCCAACGGCTCCGACATCATGCTCGCCGTCAGCAAGGGCATCCCAGTCAAGGCGTTCGCCACGATCTACCAGATGACACCGAACGCGCTGATGTCGCTGGGCAGTGACCCGGTGACGACACTCAAGGCGCTGGAAGGCAAAACCGTCGGTCTACCGAGCACGGAACGTCCGCTGTTGACGGCGATGCTGACCCGCGCGGGCGTCGATCCGAAGTCGGTGAAGATGGTCCCGGTCGGCACCGATCCAAGCATTCTGACCTCCAAGCAGGTCGACGCGTACATCGGTTATGGCACGCAGCAGGGCCTGTCACTGCAGCAGGCCGGGAACGATGTGAAGATCATCTACTTCTCGGATCTGGGTAATCCGGACTACGGCAATGCCTTGTTCGCCAAGGCGTCCACGCTGAGCGGCAAGAAGGAACTTATGACCAAGTGGCTGCGCGCCGATCGCAAGGGTTGGGAGTACTTCGTCGCACATCCGGAAGAAATCGCTCAGTACACGTATGACAAATACCACAACGAGAGCGGTGCGGTGCTCGCCGACGAGAAGGTCTCGGCGAAGGCCGCGGTTCCCCTCATTAACGGCGGCGCCGCCAGGGACCACGGCCTGATGTGGATCGAGAAGTCGTCCTTCGAGGCCGTGTACGAGCTGTACAAGACGGCGGGTCTGATCACCAAGCCGGTCGACTACTCCGCGGTGATGACCGACGACATCCTCACCGGCGCGGGCGCGTAGGGGTTTCCGGATGACCACGTCGACCGCCGCTGCCGGCGTCCCCGCCGCGGGCGGCACACCCTGGGCTCGCCACGGCCGGTGGATTCTGGCCGGCCGCGCTGACGACGCCGTGCTCGCGGGCGTCGGCGACGGCCGCGGGTCGGGCCGGTGGGAGCTGGCGGTCGACGATGGCGTCATCACCCGGTTGCGACC
>NZ_JALKFU020000189.1 GCF_023242965.2 Frankia sp. AgKG'84/4 | reverse complement strand
GGCCCGGGTGTCCCGGCAGACCCGGGTGTCCCGGCAGACCCTGGTGTCCCGGCAGACCCTGGTGTCCCGGCAGACCCCGGTGTCTCCGCTGGGGCGCAGCTTCGCCCGGCCGGCGTGCGCGGCGCGGGCCTGCCCGTCATCCGCACGAGGTTGACCGCCATCGCGGGCGGCCGGCTGTACTACCGCGGGCTCGACGCCGTAGAACTCGCCGCCGGCCACTCGTTCGAGCAGGTCGCCGGCTGGCTGTGGCAGGGCCGGTTGGACGCGCCGGCACCGTTCACCGTGCCGGCGGGGCTCGCCACCACCCTGCGGAACACCGCGATGGCCCTGCCCGCCCGCGCGCGGCTCACCGACCGGCTCCGGGTCGCTGTGTCGGTGGCCGCGGCCGCGGACCCATTGCGCTTCGACCTGCAGCCCGACAGCGTGATCCTCACGGCTGCGACCCTTGTCGCCGCCCTCGTCGAGGCGATTCCCGCCAACCCTTCCGCCGGTGTCGCGGACGGCACGGCGGGGATCGCGCGGCGGCTGTGGGAACGACTTGCCGCGACGCCGGCGGAACCGGCCGCGCTCGCCTGTCTCGATCACGCGCTCGGGCTGCTGGCCGATCACGACCTGGCGGTGTCGACCTTCGCCGCGCGGGTCGCGGCCTCTGCCCGCGCGGACCCGTACGCGGTCGTGTCCGCCGGACTCGCCACGCTCGACGGCCCGCTGCACGGTGGCGCCAGCCGGCTCGCGTGCCGCCTCGTCCGTGAGGTGGTGGAGGGTGGTGACGCCATCGTGGTCCTGTCCGAGCGGCTGCGGTCCGGGCAGCCGCTGCCCGGCTTCGGGCATGAGGCCTATCCGGACGGCGACCCGCGGGCTGCGGCGCTGCTTCGTGAGCTCGCCGAGATCCCGGCCGCGTCCCCGTTCCTCGCGGCCGCGGGCGGGATCACCGGGGCCTCCGGGCGGGACCGGCCGCTGCGGCCGAACGTCGATCTGGCGCTCGCCGTGCTGACCATGGCCGCCGGCATGCCCGCCGAGGCTGGTGAAGTGATCTTCGCCGTCGCCCGGACAGTGGGTTGGCTCGCCCACGCGCTGGAGGAGTACGGCGAACGCCCGCTGCGGCTGCGCCCCCGTGGCGTCTACGTGGGCCGACCGCCCGAGGGGGAGACGACGGTCGGCTGAGTCAGGCAGCCTGCGTCGACCGGGCGAGAGTTGCCCCTGCGGGGCAACAAGTGGACAGGAAGTAGCCACTGGCACCCGGCGGGTTGGTGATAGTGGCCGAAAAGTCGCCACTCGAATGTTGCGCAACGTCCGTGTTGCCGTAACCATGATTGCCCGTGATGACCTATGAGGATGTGGTGCAGGTGTCCGACCCGGTCGAGCGCGCCGCCTTGGCCGACTCCCTGATGTGGGCCGACCATCCGCGACGGCTCGAACTACGCACAGTCCGCGGGATCGCTCTGCGGGAGGCGCTGGATTCCGGTCTGGCGCCGGAGGATGTGGCTCGCCGGCTGGTCGTGACAGCGGCGGACCTGAACTGGATGGCCGCGCCAGCCGCACCCGCGGCGGCCTGACCGCCGGGGTGGTCGGACAACGGCGTCCCTCCGCCCGACGACGGCTATAAGGACCGTCGGCCTCCGAATATGCTTCGGATTCCCGCTCTTTGCTGCCCCTGGACACCGGAAAACGCTTCAGAAACGCACTGAGTACGGCGTGAACACGCCGCCGACTCCCTCCGTCGCTGGCCGCGACGCACCGCGACCGCGGCGCCGTCGATTCCCCCTCGCCCGCGACGTCGGACGCTGCCCCGCCTGCCGCGGACGGGCAGGCGCCACCGGCGGCCACCTCCGCCTGAGCCACGGCTGTGCCGTGAGGCCGGCCGAGCCCGCCGACCATCACTTCCCGAACGACGCCGAGCAACCGCTCGACCTGATTCGTGGGCGCCGCGCCGGTCACGACGGCGGCGTGTCCGAAGCGGCTGGGTGGTCGAGGATCGATGCCGGGCAACCGACCTGGTGATGATCCGGGCCGAGTGGGTGGGAATAGTCGCGAAACAGACACAGAAGATCGCCTCCGGTACCGGATCAGGGGCACCAACCGTCGTCCGCGCGCACCGCACCTCATGATGCGGACACATACACGTCCACTCGTCCTTGCTGTTCGCGGGGAACAGTCGGGTGCGTGGCGGTGTGCGGCGACGTCCTGAGGATAGCCTGCCCGAATGCGGATGTCGAACACGGGTTCGAATAGGGCTGGCGGCGTGATGCTCTTGAAGAAGTTGTTGTGAAAGGGTCGAGTTCCGCAGCCATGCCGGCGATGAACCCGTCGGTGACCCTGGCTCGCGCGGCACACCCGCGGGCGATTAGGGCGCCCGCGCCGGTTCGGCCGGTGGGGTCTGCCTGGGCGTGCGTCGCGGCAGGTATGATTGGCGCCTGGGTCCAGGTCCGGCCGGTGGTGTTTGGTGGGCCTGGTGCCGCGGCAGAGATGGTGCTCTTTTCTTGTGTTGTTGAGGTGAGTCGTGAGTACAGGTAAGGTTCTTCGGTTTGATCAGGTTCGGGGCTACGGTTTCATCGCTCCCAGTGACGGTGGCGACGACATTTTTCTTCATGCCAACGATCTTCTCGTCGAAAAGCATCTGGTCGTTCCTGGTGCCCTCATGGAGTTCAAGGTCGAGGAGGGTGAGCGTGGGCTGAAGGCAAGCGCGGCCCGAATCGTCGATCCCGCGCCGTCATCTCCGCCGGTGTCGGTCCGGGCGAGTTCGCATACGGATGACTCTGACGGGCTGTGCGATGTGCTGCCCGTCGGAGAGCTCACGCAGGAGGTGACGGAGACGCTGCTGCGCATCGAACCCGCCCTGACGGGCCCGCAGATCATCCGGATCAGAAGTGAACTCATCCGGATAGCGGAGCGGTACGGCTGGGTGGAGAACTGAGCCGGGCCTTCCTTACAGATCGGCGGTGCCGCGAAGGCGGGTGACGGTCGCGCCGCCCACCCAGACCGTCCCGTCCTCATCGGTGCTGATGTGCACCCGTCCGGTGCGACGCAGCACGGTGCCCTGGCTGACGACGTAGGGCGCCTGCGCCCGGCCGGTGCGCAGCAGCCATTGCGCCACCGATGCGTTCAGGCTTCCGGTCACGGGATCCTCGATTGTCGTCGTGCCCATGGGCACGAACGCGCGGATCTCGAACGCGGTCGCCGCTCCGGGCGGGTAGGGGCCGACCACGCCGAGATCGAGGTCGACCGCGCCCGGTCGCAGGGCCAGGACGGCGTCGGCGGTGGCCAGGAGGACGGCGACCCATCCGGGGCCGTTGTCCGCGTGCTCGGCCGCGACGATGTCCGAGGTCGCGATGCCCAGCATCGTGGCGATCCGGACGAGCAGCGCGGGCTCGACCGGACCCTGGCGACGTAGCGGGGGAGCCGCGAACGCGAGCCCGCCCGGAGTCGGGCGCACCGGCACCAGGCCCGCCGGGCACTGCTGGACGATCCGCCCCGGCCCGGCGGAGCGCCCGTGCTGCTCGGACCAGGCATGGCAGGTGCCGAGGGTCGGGTGACCGGCGAAGGGCAGCTCGGCGGACGGGGTGAAGATCCGGACCCGGTAGTCGGCCTCGGCCGTCGTCGGCGGCAGGACGAACGTCGTCTCCGACAGGTTCGTCCAGCGGGCGAAGGCCCGCATGGCCTCGTCCTCGAGGCCCTCGGCGTCCAGCACGACGGCCACCGGATTGCCGCCGTACGGTGTCGTGCTGAAGACGTCGACCTGGCGGAACTCCCGGGTGGTCATCAGAGCCGCTTCGGCTGCTTCGTCGACTCCACCGCCCGCTGGACGCCGACAGGCGGCTCGCTGCGCACGTCGATCCCACCGAGTACCGCGACGCCACGGACGCGCACGACCGGGGTCGTGGGTCGTTGCGGCACGGCGGCGATCCGGACCGAGCGGCCGCCGAGGACTGACGTACCGGTCACCTCGACGTCCACTCCTTCCGGAACGATGATCTCGATTCCCCCCAGCACCGCCACCGCGGTGATCGTGATCGGCTCGGTGGGGAACGCGATCTCCCGAAGGTCCAGCGTGCAACCGCCCAGCACGGCGACCGCCTTCGTGTGCCGGCCCGGGCGCCATCGGCCCCGTCGCTCATGGCCGCTGAGCACCGCGACCGTCAGGTCGACCTCGGCCCGGACGGGCTGGGTCGGCCCGGCGACCGGCTGCGCCTCGGCGCCGGCCACCGGCCCAGGCCCAGGCCCAGGGGCGACAGTGACAGCGGGGACCACGGGCGTCATCGCCGCGCCCAACGCGGGCTGCACTGGCAGGTCGGCGGTCAGCGCAGCGAAGTCGTCCCGGGTCCGGGCGGCGTAGGCGGCGCCGACCCGCTCGTCGAACTCCGCGAAGGTCAGCCGGCCCTCGGCGAGCGCGTCACGCAGCACCCGGGCGACCTCCTCCCGTTCCGAGTCGGAGACCCGAAGTGCCGGCGGCGGCGTGGGATCCGAATTCGCGGCGGTCATGCCCACGAGGGTAGCCAGCACAGGGACGAATCGGGAGGGGCAGGCCGCGGATCGCGGCCGTCCCCGGGAATTGCCCGTCACCGGGCTCGGCACGCGCGCGTCAACAAGCCCGCGCACACCATGCGACTGCTACTGTCCGCGACGATCTGATGCGGACAGTGACATTCGGAGGGTGGATCGTGCGGGTGCGCAGATGGGTGACGTCGGTTGCCGGGGCGGCGGTGCTGCTGGTCGGTGCGGCATCGGAGGCGTCGGCGCTACCCGCGGGAGCGGGCGCGCCGGAAACGCCGTCGGTCACCGTGGCGCTCGCCTCGTGGCCGGCGAGCGACCCCGCGGCCGCCCGGACGGCCGCCGCCGGATGGCCGACGGTCGACGCGTTCCCGGTAGACGTCTCGCTGGACACCTGCTCGACCGCGCCGTTCGCCGGTGACCCGCGGCTCGGGCCGGCGGCTCTGCCGTTGCTCGGCGATGTCGGCCGGCAGCTGTTCCTGTGGTCGCGCACCGGTCCCTACTGGCCCGACCGTTTCCTTTCCGTCTTCTGGGATCCCGCCGTGGGCGGCTGGCGTTACCCGCCGCAGGACGGGTTCGTCGTGCGACCGGATGGCACACCGGTGAAAGCGCCCGTTGTTCTGAACGCGGGCTGGGAGGTCGACCGGTACGGCGCCGAGGGCGGGCGATACCTCGCACCCGACGGCACTCCGTACGCCGAGCGCTCCATCCCGCCGTCGAGCCTGGTCGGCGCGCCCGCGCCGGACTGCAACTATCACGAGTACCGGGTGGTGCGGCCGTTCGCGGTGTACGGCGGGCCGATCGCGGCCTGGTTCGGCCAGCCGGGTGGCGCCGTGCAGTACCAACTCGACGGCACGCTGATTCCCGGCGCGCCACCGCGGGTGGACGTCGCCTGGCTGGTGCGCAACGGCTTTCTCGCCCGGGATCGCTGAGCAGGCACCGGCCTCGCCCGCACATCGCGGACACGTCCCGGGCGAGGCGAGTGTCGAGGCGACGGCGGCGCATCTCCGCGCGGGCGGCACAGGTCACGACGAAGGTGTTCGTCTACCGAACCTTCGGGTCCTGTGCTATTTTCCCCCCGTAGATACGGTAAATTTTCTCTGCTGGTTCCGCAGATGCGGATAGCTGTCAGTTTCCGGGGGGTGCGGACATCGAACGCGGAGAGCCCGGGGTAGCGGCACACCATTGCGAGGTCGCCGACCGGCTGCGGGCCCCTGGCGGCCGCGTGGTGCTGTGGCTTCTGCTGATGGTCGTTTTGTTGGCGTCGTCGGCCTTTGGCGTCCTGCTCCTGCTCGGGCCGTTCGTGAAATCGCTCGGTGGCAGCGAGGCGACCTATGGTGCGCTGTGCGCGTCGGCCGCCCTTCCGACGGCGATCGCGCTGGCGATGCTGCTGCGGTTCCCGCGGGCGGTGGAGCCGCAGCTGCTGCTCGCCGGCGCCTGCCTGATCTACGCCGGCGCCGCGGTGCTGGCGGCGACCACCCAGGCGCGCGGCGCCGTCCTCGTCGTCGCCGCGGTCGTCCTGGGCACGGCCTGGGCGGTGACATACACGGCCGCGCCGATGATCGCCTCCGACCTGGTGTCCGACCGCGACCGGGCCACCGTCATCGGCTATGCGACCGGGACGATCCAGGCCGGCTTCGGCATCGGCCCGGTACTGGGCAACGCGCTGCGCGACGCGAACCTCTCCTACCAGCAGGTTTTCCTCGTCGGCGCCGGGCTGGCACTGGCCGCCGGGCTGCTCGTCGTGCCGCTGTCCCTCCAGCTGCGGCGGCTGCCGCCGGTGCCGGCGCAGTCCGAGGTGGCCCCCGGGGCGCCGGACGATGCCGCCCCCGGATCGGCGGCGGGGCGCAGCGTGCTGCGTTCCCCGAGCCTCGTGCCGCTCACGATGGTGCTGCTCAGCGCGTGCGTGTTCACCACGATGAACAGTTTCCAGACGACGTTCGCGGAAAGCCGGCATCTCGATTTCGACGTCTTCTACGTGACCTACACGATCGCCGTCATCTCGGTGCGCCTCGGGCTCGCCCGGATGCTGTCGGACAGCGCCTCCGACCGCGTCGTCGCCGTGACCACTGTCGGTATGACGGCCGCCGCGGTCGCGTTCGTGTTCGTCGGTTCGAATGTGGTGCTGTACTGCCTGGCGTCGCTGCTGCTGGGCTGCACGTACGGGCTGGGCCTGCCGGCGTTCCAGGCCCGTGCGGTGAACCTCGCCGGTCCGGCGGAGCGGGTCCGGATGCTGCCGATGGCCGGTCTGCTGTTCGAGGTCGCGATCCTCGCCTGCCCGCTGGTCGCGGGCGCGGTGGTGCACGCCTACGCCTACCGGGGGCTGTTCGTCCTGCTGATCGCGATCACGAGTGCGGTGCTGGTGCTCGGCCAGATCCGGCCCCGCCGCGAGCCCGCGGCACTGGCCATGTCGCCGGGCGCGGCGGCCACAGTCGGCGGCGAGCGGTAGGGCGGCGAGCGGTAGGGCGGCGCGCGGTAGGGCGGCGAGCGGTAGGGCGGCGCGCGGTAGGGCGGCGAACGGTAAGGCGGCGCGCGGCAGGCGGCACAGCGGCAGGTGATACAGCGGCAGGTGATACAGCGGCAGGCGGCGAGACGACGGGCCGAGGGGGACGGATGTATTTTTCGGCGAGCTACGGCGAGGCACGGCAGCGGTTCCTGGCCGCCGCCGGGGAACGCGGCGCGCACCTCGAGTCGTTCCGCCTCGACACCGCCGGCGGCGCGCGGGGCGAGGCACTGAGTACCGACGTGGCCCGGCTCGGCGCGAGCAGCGGACCGGCCGCGCTGGTCCTCGTCAGCGGCACGCACGGCACGGAGGGCTTCGCCGGCTCGGCCTGCCAGCTGCGCGCCCTGCACGAAGCGGCCTGGCTGGCGGATCTGCCCGTGGTGCTGGTGCACGCCCTCAACCCGTTCGGTTTCTCGTACCGCCGCCGGGTCAACGAGGACAACATCGACATCAACCGGAACTTCATCGACCACGACGAGCCCCCGGGCGAGCGCGGCTACGGAGCGCTGCATCCCTTCCTGCTGCCCGCCGACTGGGAGGGTCCCGCGCGCGCCGAAGCCGACGCCGGGCTGTTCGCGGCGGCCGACCGCCTCGGGCTGCGCGCGGTGCAGCAGAGCATCACCGGCGGCCAGTACACCCACGCCGACGGCCTGTTCTACGGCGGGGCGGCGCCCTGCTGGTCCAACCGCACCTGGCACCACATCATTCGCACCTACCTGACCGGCTACGAGCGGGTCGCCTACATCGACCTGCACACCGGCCTCGGTGAACGCGCCGCCGCCGAACCGATCTTTCGCGGTGGCCCCGACGAGCAGGCGCCGCGACGGGCCCGGCGCTGGTACGGCGAGGCGCTGACCGACTCCGACGAGGGCACCGCAAGCTCCACGCCGATCGGCGGCAACTCCGCCAGCGCCCTGGTCCAGGAACTCGTCGACGCCGAGATCACGGCCATCACCTGCGAGTTCGGCACCCTGGACGGCCTGACCGTGCTGCGCGCCCTGCAGGGGGACAACTGGCTGTGGCAGCAGCCCGAACCGGTCGACGAGCCGCTGCGCGCGCGCCTCGGCGCCCTCATGCGCGAGGCGTTCGACCCGCCGGACGAGCAGTGGCGCGCCGATGTCCTCGACCGGGGCCTCGCCGTGATCAACCAGGCGGCCGCCGGCGTGCTCCCTGAGACCGCCGACGCCGCCTGAGCGCACGTCCGGGTCAGACCGCCACGACGACGTCGTGCTGGGCGAGCGCGACGGCGGCGGCGTCGGCGGCCGGGACGAGCCGGTGGTCGAGCCGGCCGTCCGGGAACAGCGTGGTCACCAGCCGCAGTCCGGCAAGGTGGCGCAGGCCGCGCGGGCGCAGGTCCCGCACCGCGTCGGCCAGCACCAGATGCGTCGACCCGTGCCCGTCGAGGCGACTTTCGGTGTCGTCGACGACGACCGCGTCGGATCCCGACCCGGTCAGCTCCGCGTGCACCGCGTGGACCAGCCCCGCCTCGCCGGCCCACACCGCGCCGCTGCCGTGCACGAGGACGGCGGGATCACTCGTCGGCGCCGCCGAGACGACCGAGCACACCTGCCCGGCGGGCAGCAGCGAGCGGCAGTGGATCTCCACGCCGTGCCGGCGAGCCCAGTCGACCGCGCAGTGGTGCAGCACCTTCGCGCCGTGCCGGGACATCGTCATCATCGTGTCGTACCCGACGGTCGCGAGAGTCCGGGCGCCCGGCACGAGCCGCGGGTCGGCCGTGCACACGCCGGGGGAGTCGGAGAAGATCTCGCAGGCCGGGGCGCCGAGGGCGACGGCGGCGGCGATCGCGGACAGGTCCGAGCTGTTGCGGCCCAGCATCACCGGCCGCCCGTCGAGCCCGATGCCCTGCCCGCCCGGCAGCACGAGCACCGTGCCCGTCGGGGCGCCGGCGAGGTGGCGGCGCAG
>NZ_JALKFU020000188.1 GCF_023242965.2 Frankia sp. AgKG'84/4 | reverse complement strand
GAGCCGCTCGACGGCGACCCCGGCCGGGGCCTGGACCGACACCGACACGGTGCCGTCGGCGTCGGGACCCGAGGGCAGGCCGCGCAGCCGGCGCAGCGGGGTGAACCGCCACGCCTCCTCGCGGCCGGTGGGCACCAGGTGGTCGAGCGGGCTGCGCGAACGCACCGGGCGGGGCACGGCTCCGGAGGCCGCCGGGGGTCGCCCGGTGGCGTCGATAACGGCCATCAGCCGACCGAACCTTCCATCTGCAGTTCGATGAGGCGGTTGAGTTCGAGCGCGTACTCCATCGGCAGCTCGCGGGCGATGGGCTCGACGAAGCCGCGCACGACCATCGCCATCGCCTCCTCCTCCGCCAGGCCGCGGCTCATCAGGTAGAAGAGCTGGTCGGCGCCGACCTTGGAGACGCTGGCCTCATGGCCGATGGACGCGTCGTCCTCGCGCACGTCGATGTACGGGTAGGTGTCCGAGCGGCTGACCGTGTCGACCAGCAGCGCGTCGCACTTCACCGTGGACCGCGACGACGTCGAGCCCTCGTTGATCTGCACGAGGCCGCGGTAGGACGTACGGCCACCGCCGCGGGCCACCGACTTCGAGATGATCGTCGAGGAGGTGTTCGGCGCGGCGTGCACCATCTTCGCGCCGGCGTCCTGGTGCTGGCCGGGGCCGGCGAAGGCGATCGAGAGGACCTCGCCCTTGGCGTGCTCACCGAGCATCCACACGGCCGGGTACTTCATCGTGACCTTGGAGCCGATGTTGCCGTCGATCCACTCCATGGTCGCGCCCTCGTGGCAGGCGGCGCGCTTGGTGACCAGGTTGTAGACGTTGTTCGACCAGTTCTGGATGGTCGTGTACCGGCAGCGAGCGTTCTTCTTCACCACGATCTCGACCACCGCGGAGTGCAGCGAGTCCGAGGAGTAGACCGGCGCGGTGCAACCCTCGACGTAGTGCACGTAGGCACCCTCGTCGACGATGATCAGAGTCCGCTCGAACTGGCCCATGTTCTCGGTGTTGATCCGGAAGTAGGCCTGCAGCGGGATCTCGACCTGCACGCCCGGCGGCACGTAGATGAACGAGCCACCCGACCACACGGACGTGTTCAGCGCGGCGAACTTGTTGTCGCCGACCGGGATGACCGAGCCGAAGTACTCCTGGAACAGCTCCGGGTGCTCGCGCAGGCCGGAGTCGGTGTCCAGGAAGATGACGCCCTGCTCCTCAAGGTCCTCACGGATCTTGTGGTAGACGACCTCGGACTCGTACTGCGCGGCGACGCCCGAGATCAGGCGCTGCTTCTCCGCCTCCGGGATGCCGAGCCGGTCGTAGGTCGCCTTGATGTCGTCGGGAAGGTCAGACCACTCGGCGGCCTGCTTCTCGGTGGAGCGGACGAAGTACTTGATGTTGTCGAAATCGATGCCGGTGAGGTCCGCGCCCCACGTCGGCATCGGCTTGCGCTCGAACAGGCGCAGACCCTTCATACGAAGGTCGGTCATCCACGACGGCTCGGACTTCTTCGCCGAGATGCCGCGGACGACCGCCTCGGAGATGCCACGCTCGACGTCGTCGGCGTAGGCGTCGGTGTCAGCCCATCCGAACCGGTAGGAGCCAAGGCCCTCAAGGGCGGTCTCGGCAGAGGTTGTCATGAGGCGGAACCCTCCGAAGACGGGGATGGCGGGCAGTTCGGGGACGCGGGTGGGGAGGCGGCAGCCCCGTCGGGCGCCGCGGGCGAACCCGCGGGGATGTGGGTCGTGCAGACGCCGTCGCCGTGCGCGATCGTCGCCAGGCGCTGCACGTGGGTGTCGAGCACCCGGGACAGCGCGGCGGTCTCGGCGTCGCACAGCGCGGGGAAGCGCTCCGCGACGAACTGGACCGGGCAGTGGTGCTGGCAGATCTGCAGGCCGGTGGGCAGCTCGGAGACGCTGGCCGTGTACCCGGCCGCCGTCATCGCCTCGGCCAGCGCGGCGGGGCGGTCCGCCGGATCCGCGGCGACGACCGCCGAGCGCACCCGGCGCTCCAGGTCAGCGGCGCGGCTGTCGGCGAACTGGCTGACCGCCGACGGGCCGACGACCTCCGCCAGGAACCGCAGCGCACCGGCCGCGAGATCCGAGTAGGCCGACGGACCGGCCTCGTGGCCGGCCTCTGTCAGCGCGTAGCACTTCGCGGGGCGGCCCCGTCCCCGCGGGCCGCGGGGACGGGTCTCGATCGGGGTGATGTATCCGTCCGAGACCATCGCGTCGAGATGGCGGCGGATACCGGCCGGGGACACGCCGAGCTGACGGGACAGTTCGGCCGCGGTGGCCGATCCGCCCTCCAGCAGCCGACGCACGACCCGGTCGCGGGTGCGGCCGTCGGCCGTCCCGCCCGAGGCATCGTGGTCGTTTTTCACAACGCCAGTGTGCCCTATTTCCGGGACGTGGTCGAACCGAGACCCCCCTGTCAGGCCCCCGTGAGCACCTGATCCGCGTCACATCCGCGACAGCCCGGCCACGACGACACCGCCGAACCCACCGCGGGCGCCCGCGACACAACATCCACCCACCGGCGGCGGGTGATCGACCACCCCCGAACGGGTGCTGCCAGACTTTCCCCACCATCGGGCGTCCGGCACCATCGGGCTCCACGACGATGACCTGGGGATCTGGAGGCGACGGACTGATGCGGGCCCGACCACGGCACGGCCTGTTCCCGCGAGTTCCGCGCGCGCCGCGGGCGCTGCTCGTCCTCGGCCTGCTGGTCACCCTCGCCGCGGCGGCCTGCGACGGGGGCGGGGGCGGCGGGGGCGGCGGGGTGACCAACGGCCTGGAACGCCTGCCCGCCGGCGAGGTCGGCACCCGGACTCTGACGGCCCTGCGCACCGCGCCCGGCGTGCACCTCGTGGGCGCGGTCTCGGACCCCAGGTCCGACGCGCCGGCCCAGTTCGACCTGGTGATGTCACCGACCACCACCCGCGGCACGGTCGAGGAGTACGACCAGGAGACGCAGCTCGTCAAGATCAAGGGCGACACGTACGTGCGCCGGGCTCGCGGGTACTACACGGCCACCGGCGATGACGCCGCCGCCAGCCTGCTCGCCGACCGCTGGGTCCGCCTCGCCGCGACCGACGCCGCGAAGTACAGCTACTTCACCCTCGAGCGCTACAGCGACTCGCTGCGCGGCTACCTCGCGGGCCTGGCCGGCGGCGTCCGCCAGGACACGGTCGACGGCGCCCGGGTAGTCCGGGCGACCGCGTCTGACGGCACCACCTTCGACGTGGCGAACACCGGCCCGGCCTACCCGGTGCGGATCACCCTGGCCGGCGCCTCCACCACCCGGCTCACGTTCACCGAGTTCCGCGCCCCGGCCGCCGCCACCCCGCCGAGCTCCCCCGTGGACCTGTCGACCATCGGCTGACGCCACAGGGCCGGCCGGGTGCGGAGCAGCCGCGCTCGCCGCGCCGTGGGCCATGCTCGGCCCCCGGGACGTCGGCGACGGATCGGCCGGGGTAGAACCGACAGCGCGGGTGATCGACGGTGCGGGCGGGCGGCCCGCGGGGCGGGAGGCACGGCATGGCCGCAGCGGCGCGGGGCCCGGTGGTGGCGGCGATCGACCAGGGCACCACGGGCACCACCGTCTGCCTGCTCGACGCCGACGCCACCGTCGTCGGCCGCGGCCACACCGCGGTGCCTGCCCAGTTCCCCCGGCCCGGGTGGGTCGAGCAGGACCCCGAGCAGTTGTGGCGCGGCGCCGTCGACACCGTCGCCGCGGCGCTCGCCGACGCCGGCCGGGTGCCGGCGGACATCGCCGCGCTCGGCATCACCAATCAGCGGGAGACGACCGTCGTCTGGGACCGGTCGACCTCGACGCCGGTGCACCCGGCGATCGTCTGGCAGGACCGGCGCACCGCCGCCCGCTGCGAACAGCTCGCCGCCGACGGCCACGCCGAGGCCGTCGCCGCCCGCACCGGCCTGGTCCTCGACCCGTACTTCTCCGCCACGAAGATCGAGTGGATCCTGGCGCGGGACCCGGAGCTGCGCCGCCGCGCGCGCCGCGGCGAGCTGGCCTTCGGCACGGTCGACTCGTGGCTGATCTGGCGCCTCACCGGCGGCGCCACCCACGTCACCGATGTCACCAACGCCTCCCGGACGATGCTGCTCGACCTGGCGGACGCCGACTGGGCGCCGGACATGCTCGACCTGTTCGGCGTCCCCGCCGAGATGCTGCCCGCCGTGGTCCCGAGTTCCCGGGTGTACGCGAGGACCGACCCGGAGGCGTTCCTCGGCGTTCGGGTCCCGGTCGCCGCGGCCGTCGGGGACCAGCAGGCGGCGCTGTTCGCCCAGGGCTGCCTGCGTCCCGGGCAGGCCAAGAACACCTACGGCACCGGTTCGTTCGTCCTGGTCAACGCGGGTGCGACGGTGCCGCCTCCGCAGTCTGCGCTGCTGCGCACCGCCGCCTATCAGCTCGACGGCGAACCGGTCCGCTACGCCCTGGAGGGCGCGATCCTGTCCACCGGCTCGGCCGTGCAGTGGCTGCGGGACTCCCTCGGTGTCATCCGGGACGCCGAGGAGACCGCGGAGCTGGCCGCGTCGCTTCCCGGCAACGACGGCGTGTATTTCGTCCCGGCGCTGGCCGGCCTGGGCGCGCCCTACTGGGACCCGCGGGCCCGTGGCACGCTGCTCGGCATCACCCGCGGCACCACCCGGGCGCATCTTGTCCGCGCGGTGCTGGAGGGCATCGCCTACCGGACCCGCGACGTCGTCGAGGCGATGGCCGCGGCCGGCCACCCGGTGACAGAGCTGCGCGCCGACGGCGGGGCCGCCCGCAACCCGTGGCTCATGCAGTTCCAGGCCGACGTGCTCGGCGTCGATGTCGACGTGCCCGCCGACATCGAGACCACGGCACTGGGCTCGGCCTACCTCGCGGGCCTCGCGACCGGGTTCTTCCCCGACGCGGACGCCCTGGCCGGCCTGCGCCGCGAGGGGCGCCGCTACCACCCGACCGCAGGGCCCGCCGGGGCCGGTTACGACCGCTGGCATGACGCCGTCGAGCGGGCCCGCGGCTGGGACGATGAGGGCGACCCAGGCGAGGGCGGCCCTGGAGCGCGGGGCCGCGTGGCCGGCGCGTGACACTCAGCCCGGACGGGGCTGGCCCCCTCCCGGATCGGCCGGTCGGACGCCGCTGCCGCCGCCCAACTCAGGCAACTATGGCAAGAGCCGTAAATCAGTCACCAGGTGACGCCAACGGGTCGAAACGGCGGGAAAGCGGGTAGCGCCCTGCATTCATGGGACCACATCGGGGCCACATTGGCTCGCGCCTTCTTGGGAGAACCGGCTGCCTGACGGACCGATGCCTGACAGGCTGTCACAGGGGGCGGTTGGCGTCCCCTGCCGACCTGACCCGGACGGAGACCGTGACAGAGGCGGACTACGCCCTGGAGCTCGGGCGCCGGCTTCGCGCGGCGCGTAACCGGCGTGGCCTGTCGCTACTGGACGTCCAGCAGCGCACCCATGGCCGGTGGACCGCGGGAACCCTTGGTGCCTACGAACGAGGTTCCCGCACGCTGCGGGTGCACCGGCTCGTCGAGCTCGCCGACCTGTACGACGTGCCCGCTACCCTGCTCGTCCCGCCCGCCGCCGAACGGCGCGACGTCGACGCGCTCCCGCCGCTCGTCATCGACCTGCGCCGGCTGCGCAAGCTGCCGCCGACGCGGACCGGGCCGTTGCGGCGCTGGATCGCGATCGTGCAGGTCCTACGCTCGGACAGCTCGCGTGACGTGCTGCGGCTGCGGCGCTCGGACCTGCAGTCGCTGTCCCGGCTCTACAGCACCACCCCGACGACGCTCTACGAGCGGCTTGGGGCCTGGGGCGCGCTGGTGGAACCGGGCGAGCCGGTCGCGGCCGGCCACTCCCGACGCCGCGTACCGGTCGCCCGGGCGCCCCACCAGCGGGGCTGACGGTGCGTGCGCCGCTCGTCCGCCGGTTTACCCGGGCGGCCCGGTCGGGTCCGCGCGCGATCGGGCCGGGGAGCAGAACCCCGGTGCCGTCGCGGGATCCGTAGGATCGCCAGGTGGCCGAGATACTGGCAGTCAGCGTCGCTGGCCTCGTGAAGACCTACTCCGCGCGGTCCGCCCCCACCCGCTCCGGCGCGGGCCGGGCCGGGCGGGCGCGGGGTGCGGGTCGCCGCGGTGCGCCCGGCGCCCGACGTGGAGAAGGCGCTGTGCACGCCGACCCGCGAGCAGATCCAGACCGAGGCCGATCGGGCCACCTACGGCCGGCGCGCGCTCGCCGTCGAGCAGGAGCGGCGGATCGCCGAGAACGAGCTGCAGAGCAAGATCGAACTGGCTGCCCGCGCGGAACGCCTCGTCACCCAGGAGGGCGCCAACGAGCAGCGCCGGATGACCGAGCAGGCCGCCGCCGCGCGCATCACCGCCGAGGCCGAGGCACAGCGGGCGCAGACGGCCGCCCGGGCGCAGGCAGATCGGGTCCGGGTGGAGGCGGCGGCGCGGGCCGAGGCCGTCCGGCTCGTCGGCCAGGCCGAAGCGGACGCGGAGGCCGCCCGGGTCGCCGCCGTCACCGGCCTGGACACCTCGGCGATGGTCGCGCTCGCCGTGCGGGACCTCGCCGGCCACCTGCCGGCGATCGGCGCCCTCACCATCACCCCGGACATGATCACCGAGACGCTCGCCCGGCTCGGCCGCGTCGCCGCGGACGGCCTGCGGTGAGCCTCGCCCCGCGCGCGGTGCTCGTGCACCGGCGCACCGAGTACACCGAGCTTCTCGCCCGGCACGGCACCCGCGGTCAGGCGGAGTTCTTCCTGCGCACCCGCGGGCGGGAGCTGGCACAGGTGCAGGCCACCCACGACGCCGCGGACGCCGCCCGGCTCGCGGTCACCGCGGCGGTCCCGCCGCACTGGCGGCGCGGCGAGGTGGAACGGTCGGACCTGGACCGGTTCCTGTTCGCGCCGGATGACGTGGTGCTCTGCGTCGGGCCGGACGGCCTGGTCGCGAACGTGGCGAAGTACCTGCACGGGCAGCCCGTCGTCGGGGTCAACGCCGATCCGGGCCGCAACCCTGGCGTGCTCGTCCGCCATGAGCCCGGTGAGGCGGCCGCGTTGCTGCGGGCGCTGGAGCCCTCCGCCGGGGCGGGCGCGCCGGTCGCGGCCGGCCAGGGCGCCGCGGTGAGGGATCGCGGGCTCGCCGCGGCCCGCGAGCTGGCCGCGGCCCGGGAGCTCACGATGGTCGAGGCGGTGTCCGACGACGGGCAGCGGCTGGTCGCGCTCAACGAGGTGTTCATCGGCGACGCCGGGCATCAGACCGCCCGCTACGTCCTGCGCGTTCCGGCTGAGGCCGCGGGCGGCGCCGCCCCGGCGGTCGAGCGCCAGGCGTCGTCCGGCCTGCTGGTGGGCACCGGCACCGGCGCGACGGGCTGGTGCCGGTCGGTCTGGGCGCAGCGACGCAGCGAGGTCGCGCTGCCCGCGCCGACGGCCGGCGCGCTGGCCTGGTTCGTCCGGGAGGCATGGCCCTCGCCCGCCACGGGCACCCTGTGCACGGAGGGCCGCCTCGCCGGGGCACAGCGGATCGAGATCGTGGTCGAGGCGGACCGCATGGTCGTCTTCGGCGACGGCATCGAGACGGACGCGATCGAACTCTCCTGGGGGCAGCGGCTCACCGTGGGCGTGGCCGACCGTCGACTGCACCTGGTGTGAGGCCGAGGTGGTCGCGACTGAGCGGCTGCCGCGGCGGCGCTCAACTGCGGCGGCGAGCCCGGCGGATGGGCCGGCCGCCGGCCTGGCGTCCCGGACGGCGCACGGCGCCACCCGCGGACGGCCCGGCAGGAGGCCGGCGCCGCCCCCTGGGCCGTGGGCGGCTGATCATGCGACGAAGCGTTCGATGGCCTTGCGGATCCGCAGATTCGCCTGGGCAAAGCTGATCTTCCCGTCCACATACGCGGCCAGCGCGGCGCGCCGGACGCGCTCCACGCGCTGGTCTTCGTTCGGGGTGTTGAGCAGGTTGGTCGTGGTGATGGCCACGGCTCTCACCTCCCAGTAGCAGGAGAACAGGACGGGTACAGCGCGGATGACCGCGACGAGTGACCGATACCCCGAATGCCGCAGGCCGCCGTTTGTCGCCAGAACCGTCGGATCAGGCTGCGGGCCCGGCCGCGGGAAGTGCCGCGGCGATGGCCCGAACAGCCGTCATCCGGCGCGGGCGGCGAGGGCGGCTAGAGACAGTCGACCTGGGCGGCCGCGACGCGGCCAGCACGATGCTCGCCCGCCGGCACCCGGCGCCACGCCGGGATGTGGGCGCGGGAGGTACACCCGAGCGGGCGACCGCGACCGGACACACGCCTCGGCGCGGCCGAGCGGGCCGGGACCTGGCGGGCCGGGACCTGGCGGCGCCGTGCGCGGGTAGTCGCACCGTCAGAAGTGATCACAACGACTGCCCTCCTCCGCGGTGGGGCGGGCAGTTACTGCCCGCGCTGATCCGTCCAGTGGGTGAAGCCTGTCCAGTGCGTGGAGCACGTCCAGCAGGTGAAGGCGTCCTGCGCGCGCTCGCGCGGCCGGGCGGAACCCGGGATGACCGGAGCGCCAGCCCACCGAGACGGCGAGCCGGCACGAACGTCGTATCCCGAGGAAGCCGCGACCACAACGGCACTAACGCCGGAACAACGAGGACCGACTGAACATCTACAAGAGTGCGTGACCGGAAGGCGTTGCGCAAGAGCCAATCGGCAGGGGAACGGGCCGGCTTGGGCGGCGCGGATTCGGGACTGTCGGCCCGCCCGTCAGTGGAACTCCAGTCATGATCGAATCGTCCCCGTCGCGGGCCGTCCGGCCGGACGGACGAGCTGCCGGCGGGACGAGCTGCTGGCGGGACGAGCTGCTGGCGGGACGAGCTGCTGGCGGGACGGCCCGCCGGAGGAGCGACCGGCCGCGTCGCGGGGACGCGGC
>NZ_JALKFU020000187.1 GCF_023242965.2 Frankia sp. AgKG'84/4 | reverse complement strand
CGACCGGGCCGGCGACGACCGGCCGTGGCGGCCGGGTGCGCCGACCCCGCCCGGCGGAGGTCGCGGCTCGACGCGGGGCGGGGCCGGCCTGCCATCAGAGTCGCCTGAACGGGATGGCAGGGAAACGTCAGTCAGGAATGCCCTTCTCGTATGGCCCGGTCGGACCCGGATGGACTTCGGCGGTCAGAGCGTCTCCGTCGTGCCCACGCCGCCCGATCGGAGCAGTGCGGGCGCGTCGTACCCCCCGAACGGAGGGTGGTCACTGACCTCATTGGGTCTGACCCGACCTCCGCCTAGCAGATCAGCCGTCCCATCGGGAGCAAATCGGCCGACCTCGAATGTCAGATCTCGGACAACCGGCGGACGACGGCGGCGTAGGCCAACCCAATGCTCCTCTGGCATAGCGTCGCTATCCTGACGTGTCGGCTGCGGCCTGACGCAACGGCCATGCCGGTACATAGCCGACACCACCCGAGTCCGCCCCGGCGGTATCTCCGCTGGCGGACCCGGGAACTACGGGGTGAATGAGGGCGACCGACCCGGTTCGCGCGCCCGAGGAAAGGCCGGTCGATGTCCTACGAGTCCGGCCCCTACCGGGTGTCCGCCGACCTGCTGGCCCGCCCCGAGTTCCGCGCGGCCTGCGCGGACCGCGACTTCCGCGCCGCCTTCCGGCTGATGAAGAAGTACGACGGGGCGAGCCAGAACCGGATCGCCTCGGCCGTCGAAGGCCTAAGCCAGAGCCGGGTGAGCCGGATCATGCAGGGCGACGACCGGATCGCGCGGCTCGCGCTCATCGAGCGACTCGCTGATGCCCTGCGGATTCCCGGCGCCTATTTCCAGCTGGCTGCCCGCCCCTGGGAGTCCGGACACGTGTCGCGCGACGCCGGCGGTCCGGTCGAGACCACCAGCGGTGCCACCACGGCGACGACCGAGTCCGCCGGTGCCGCGCGCGGCACCGGACCAGGACCAGGCGCTGGACCAGGACCAGGCGCTGGACCAGGACCAGGCGCCGGGCCGGGCGCCGGCGGCGGCCTGGTGGTCGCGGAGGACCGTGCCGAACTGCGCTACGACGACGGCATGTACGTCGCCCACCAGCGTCGCCTGATCGTCAACACCGGCGTCGAACCCGTCACCCGGTATCTGATGCGGATCTCCGTCGACCGCTTCCCGGGGGACCAGGAGCGCGCCGCGCGGCTGTACCGCAGCAACCCGCTGCGCTGGGAGGAGCTTCAGCTCACCGCGCGCTGCGGCGACGAGCGGATGTCATGGGAGATCAAGACCGACTGGGATGCGATGAAGGAGGTCTGGCTGCTGTTCGAGAACAAGCGCGGCCGGTTTCCGCTGTACCCGGGCGAGTCGACCTTCATCGAGTACAGCTACCGCGTGAGCGAGGAGAAGTGGGGGCCGTGGTTCCAGCGTGCCGTCAGAGTGCCGACCACCTTTCTCTCCGTCGTGCTGGACTTCCCCGCCCAGGCCGATCCGGTGGTGTGGGGGATGGAGACGTCGATGACCGCCGATGCCTTCCCGTTTCGCACGGCCATCGCCCGCACCGACGCCGACGGCCGGCGCGTGTTCACCTGGTCCACCAACAACCCGCCGTTGCACGCCCGGTACCGCCTGGAGTGGAACTTCCGGGCCGAGCGGCCCGGCCGGGGGGTCGCCGCCGCTGACTCCGAGGTGGCGCCGAGCCCTCGGCCCAGCGACCTGATGTCGACCGCGGGCATCATCCAGGCGGGCGAGCCCATGCTGTCCGCCCCGGCCCGCTTCTTCGACCTGCCGGCCGAGGCCGAGGACGCCCGCCGGGTGGTCGCCGAGCTGTCCTCGGCGATGGAACGCGTCTCCGCCCTGCACACCTTCGGCAAGGGCATGGGCATCGCCGCCCCACAGATCGGGATCAGCCGGGCGGCGGCCGTCGTGCGCTCCGCTGACGGCGACATGCTCACGCTGCTCAACCCGAGGGTCATCGAGTCGTCCCCGGAGTCCGACGAGCAGTACGAGGGCTGTCTGAGCTTCTTCGACGTGCGCGGGGTCGTCCCCCGGCCGCTGGAGCTGCACGTGGAGCACACCGACATCACCGGCCGCCAACGCATCACGGTCTACCGGGAGGGCCTGGCCCGTCTGGTGGCGCACGAGATCGACCACCTCTTCGGCCAGCTGTACACCGACCGGATGCGGCCGGGCGCGACACCGATCCCGGTGGAGCAGTACCGCGGCACCGGCTCGGCCTGGACCTACAACCCCTGAACCTGGGCCTGAGCCCGCCGGCCACGCTCCGAGCCGGCACGCCGTGCCGGAAAAAACCGACAGATCCGTTTACGGCGGTTGTCTCGCCTATGCCGTACAGTGGCGAAAAGCGCCCGGGAGGGCTTTTTCTCCAACCCGGGTCCGGATACTTTCCAGCCGGCCGTCGCAGCCCGCGAGGACAGCGAAAGAATGATTATCACCACCGCCGGAAGAAGAGTGACCACGGACCGTACATATTTATCGGCAACGTGGCCGGGTGGCCGCCTAACTGGTATTTCAAAATGCCGGGAGAGCAGTTAGCATCGAGCGCGCGCAGGCGCGCGAAACTGCCGAAAAAAGATCGAAACAAGAATCTAGAACGTACTGTGCCCATCTTCACGCCCCCTTGCCAGACCGGGGTCACGATGAGCTAAGTTCGTTGCCATGCCGTCAACTGATGGCAGACGTCGGGTGGCACGCCGAATCCTGCCCCCACCCGATAGAGACCAAACCAGCGGCAGGACCCGGGGGAACCAATTTCGGGCGCCGAACCAAGGCGCCCTAGGGGTGAAGCCGCCTAGTGCGGCCGGGCATTCCCAGCCCGAATCCGACAGCTCACCTCGGAGGCGTGGGGAAGGGCAACTCAATGTCCAACGCTCGTACGCTCGGTCGGGGCCTCAACCGGATCAAGCTCGGCACTCGTGCCGCCGTTCTCGCCACTACTCTCGCCGCCTCCGTAGGCGGTGGGCTCGCGCTGTCCGGTCCGGCCAGCGCGGCGCCGAACGCCGACCACTTCCTGCGCGCCGTGATTCCCTGCGAGTCCGGCGGCAACCCGCGCGCCGTCAACTCCATCGGCGCCGGCGGACTGTTCCAGTTCCTGCCCTCCACCTGGCACGGTCTGGGTGGCCGGGGTCTGCCGCAGAACGCCAGCGTCGCGCAGCAGTGGCAGATGGCGCGCAAGCTCTACGCCCAGGCGGGCACCAGCCCGTGGTACGCGTCGAAGCCCTGCTGGGGTCACCGGATCTGAGGCCCCGAAACTCCGCGCCGACATCCGCACTCGGCCGGTTCTGATCCGCACATGATCGATCGGATCGTGCTCGACAGATCGTGAGCCGACCGGCGCGAGGCGACGCGACCCAGCGCGCGGCTCAGGAAGCCCCGCCCTCCCTCCCGGGGGCGGGGCTTCCGCCATTTCCACTTCCCGCTCAGGCCCGTGCCATGACCGGCCGAACACGGCCTAGGAGAGCAGGGGATCCCGGGGCAGGCCGAGGATTCGTTCGGCGATCTGGTTCCGCGAGATCTCCGACGTGCCACCGGCGATGGTCAGGGCCCGGGTGCTCAGCAGCGATCGGCCGGCGGGGCCGCCGAAACCCTCGTCGAACACGACGTCCGGACCGGCGAACTCGCAGATCAGCGCCGCGGTGCGCTGCCCGTGTTCGGCGCTGGCGAGCTTGGTGACATTGCCCTCGGGGCCCGGGCCGCTGCCGTCGAGGGCACGGGCGACGCGGCGCAGGTTGAGCAGCCGCAGCGCGCTCTCCTGCGCGAGATGCGTGCCGAGCGTCGACTCCACGCCGGGAATCCGGTCGCCGTACTGCCGCAGCAGTGCCAGGAGCTGGTCTCCGGCACCGCCACCGAGATCGCGGCCGAGGCTCACCCGTTCGTTGCCGAGCACGGTACGGGCGACCGCCCAGCCGCGTCCCGGATCCCCGACCACGTCCGCGTCGGGGACGAAGACGTCCGTGAAGAACACCTCGTTGAAGTGGTAGTCGCCGGTGATGGTGCGCAGCGGCCGCACCTCCACGCCATCGGCCCGCAGGTCGAGCACCATCGCGGTGATGCCGGCGTGCTTGCCCACGGCCGGATCCGTGCGGACAGTCGCCAGCCCCCAGCGGCATCGATGCGCGTCGGTGGTCCAGACCTTCTGGCCGTTGACCAGCCAGCCGCCGTCGACCCGTTCCGCCCGGGTCCGCACCGCCGCGGCGTCCGACCCGGCGTCGGGCTCGCTGAAGAGCTGGCACCACAGCTCGGTGCCCAGTAGCGCCGGCCGGACCCAGCGGCCCGCCTGCTCCGGTGTGCCGTGCTGGACGACGGTCAACGTCACCCAGCCGGTGATCAGCATGTTGGGCACCCGGACGCCGGCGGCGCGGAGCTCCTGCTCGATGACGAGCTGGAGCCCCGGGGCGGCGGCGAGACCCCAGGGCCGGGGCCAGTGCGGCTGCAGGTAGCCGGAGTCGACCAACTCACGCCGGCACTCATCCTCGGGCAGCGTGGCGAGCCGTCCGGCGAACGCCCGCACCTCGTCCCGGGCCGCTTCCGCCTCCGCCGGCAGGTCGAACGCGGCCGCCCGGCTGACACCGGCGCCGCGTAGGCGCGTCACGTCTGCGGCCGCAACGCCCGGCGCCACCACCGCCCGCAGTGTCACGGCCCGCCGGTAGTGGAGATGGGCGTCGTGCTCCCAGGTGTAGCCGATGCCGCCATGTAGGTGGATATCCAGCTCGGCGTTCGCGACGTAGGCCGGCACCGCGAGGGTCGCGGCGACGGCGGCGGCGAGTTCGAACTCGCTGGCCGGGCCGTCGGCGGCGCGGGCCGCGTCCCAGCCCGCGGCCGTGGCGAGCTCCGCCGCGACCAGCATGTTCGCGGCATGGTGCTTCACCGCCTGGAACGTCCCGATGGTCCGGCCGAACTGCTCGCGCACCTTCGCGTACGCGGTGGCGGCCTCGACGCAGCTCTGGGCGCCACCGATCGCCTCGGCGGCGACCAGGCCGCGCAGCACCGCCTCGGCGTGCGGCCGGGCGCCGGCGAACACGTCACCCGGTTCGACCCGTACCCCGGTGAGCAGCAGCCGGACGGACCGGCGGGTGGGATCGAGCGACGCGGGTGCCCGCACCGTCACGCCGGGGGCGGTCGGCGCCAGCACCACGATGTCGTCACCCACCGCGAGCAGCACCAGGGTCGCGAGATGACCGCCGAGGACGACCCCGGAGCTGCCCGACACCCGCACCTCGCCATCCGGCCCGGGTGGCCCGTCCGCGGCGAGGTCGCCGCCGAGACCGAGGGCACCGATCGTCGTGCCCGCGGCGAGACCCGGCAGCAGGGCGGCGCGCGCGGCCGGGCCGCCGCTGGCGGCGATCACCGCTGAGGCCACAACCGTCGGCAGGACCGGTCCGGGCGCGACCGCCCGGCCGAGCTCTTCGATGATGACCGCGAGCTCCGGCAGTCCCGCGCCGCCGCCGCCGAACTCCACCGGGAGATGCACCCCGAGCAGACCGAGGTCGGCGAACTGCTGCCAGTAGCCGGGCAGGACCTCCTCGCTCCCGTCCAGCAGCGTCCGGGCGGCAGCACGGACGTCGTGGGAGGCCAGCAGCGATCGCGTCGTCCGAGCCAGCTCCCGATGCTCCTCGCTGATCGCTATACCCATGTCTCCTCCATCGCCGAGCCGCGCCGAGCCGAGCCGCCGTCGGCAGCCCGCGAACCGGGCGATGTTGACACGCGGGGCTCGGGCGAGTCCATCGACCTCGACGGCCGCCGCGCCGCGATTGTCGTCGGCAACGGTCCGCTCGGCGGGCTACGCCACCGGTACGGCGGACGCCGGGTGCCGCTCGGCCGGCCAGCGCAGCTCGAGGCACAACCGGTCGTCATCCACATCGACGATCATCTCGAGGTGCTGACCGGCGGGCGCCGGCGGCTGCTGCCGCGCGGGCCAGGGACACGACAGGAAGAGGCTGGCGGACTCCTCATCGGTGGTCACCGTGAGCAGCACCCGGCGGCTCGGCATCATCAGCAGCGCGTCATGGAGATGTTCGACGAACTCGCGGCGGACCGCCGCCGGAAGCTGGTCCAGGCCGCCGTGGATCTGGCTGGACACGACCGTGCCCCGCCGCTCGGCGGCATCGATGACGTCGCCGAGCGCGCCATGCACGGCATCGTCGTCGAACAGCAGCCGGCGCACCGCGACCGCGCGGCGGCCGCAGTCCCCGCGGACCGCGTCGGCCCGCGGGTCGACCTGCCCCGCGGCCACCGCGGCCAGCAGCGGCACGACCTCCCGCTCCACCGATCGCAGCAGCCCCCGCCGGCGCTCGCGGACACGGTCGTCCAGCTCGGCGCCGCGCCGCAGCTCCCGTTCGAAATGCCCGGCCCACGCCCGTGCGTCAGCCGTGCGCCAGAGCACCGGCCCAACCAGGACCAGGATGACCTGCATGATCCACAAATGGTGCACGGCGAGCAGCAGCCGGACCGCCGCCTCGGAATCGCCCGGATAACGCGTCAGCGTCGCCCCGACCATCGCGGCCGTGACGGCGAACGCCGCGACTACCCATCGCCAGGGCGAGCGGGACACCGTGACCACCATCATCAGCGGCGCCACGGCCATCAACGGCCAGCTCCGCATCGCCCCGGACCCGGCGTTCCACGGCCCCACCAGCGCGATCAGCACGCAGGCGACGACGACCGCGGCCGTCTGCCAGGCTGACAGCGGGCCGGATCGGAACCGTCGACGCGCCAGCCAGGCGATCGCGACGGGCCCGGCGAACAGCAACGCCGTCAGCGGCAACGACCGCGCCTGTGGCACCGCCCGCGCCGCCGGCACCGCCAGCAGCACCAACCAGACCAGCGCGAAGCCGCCGGTCACGCGGCGAAGCTGCGCGGCGTAGCCGTCCCGCACCGAGGTGGCCCAGGCCGCCGCCAACGGCTGTGGCCAGGCATCACCGGCCTGGCCGGGTAGGCCGGTGGCCGGGGCTGCCACCACGCCTGTCAGGGGAATCTCTGTTCGGGCGACGACGTTCAGCTCCGCGGCGATCATCGCCCGGATCGCGTCGGGAGCGGGCTCGCAACGCTGCGCCGCACCGCCCTGGGCTTCACCTTCCCCGAGCAGCCCACGCAGCGCCGACTCCCCGTCGGCACAGCGGCGGCGGGTGAGTTCGGCGTCGGTCGCGCCGCCCCAGGCGATACCGGTCAGCGTGTTGAGCACCCCGTTGTGGATCACCAGTTCGCGTTCCCGGCGGGCGCGCAACACCGCGCGCAGGGCGAGTTCGGCCTCGCGCGACTCCGCCACCCGGACCAGCCGCCGCTCCACCCCCTCGGCGAGCGCATGCAGCCGCGGCAGCAGAAAACGGATCAGCACCGAGACCGCCAGCACGACCATCGCCGGCGTGGAACTCGGTGAGCCGGCCACCGCCGCGCCGCCCGTTGCGGCGCCCGTGGTCAGGGCCACCGCGGCCCAGAACCAGGCCGGCGGAAAGGTCCATGCGGCGACGGACATCGCGTGCGTCGCCGCGAGTGCCGTCCAGGAGGCCGGATCATTGACCAGCCCGGGCGGTAACCACCAACGGACACCGCTGGTCAGCACCACGGCCACGAGCACGTTCGCCCCCGCGAGGGGCCGGTTGATGCCTCGGCGCAGCGCGGTCACGGCGAACGCCAGGGACCAGCAGATGGCCAGCGCGGCGACCAGCAGACCGGTGGGATGCCGCGTGTACCAGCCACGCCACAGCAGCAGCGCCCCGATCGCGGGCAGTAGCGAACTCAGCCGCACCATCGCGAAGACCGAGTCCAACACCCGCCGCAACGTGGCTGTCGGCAGGACGGCCAGCCGCGGCCCCAAGTCGGCCGGGAGCATCGGCCAGTAGCCGCGCCGCGACGCCACCGGTAGCACCATGCCTCGCACGTCGTCCGCTTTCCCCCGCGACAGCCCGACGCCCAGTCAGGGCAAGGCTACCCGGACAGACGCCCGGACTCGCGCGCCCGTGCGATCACGGTTCGGCTGCGTGAGGATTCGCCGCCGCGACACGGCGATACCGGGGTATCCGGAAGGCCGCTCCGCACGGCCGGCGCGAAGCTCCGCGTCACGATCGGATGCGCGTTGATCGCCGTCAGTTGATCGCCGTCAGTTGATCGCCGTCAGTTGATCGCCGTCAGGCGACGCGACGCCGACGCGCGATCTCCGCGAGCGCGATGCCGGCGGCGACCCCGGCGTTGAGCGACTCGACCTGGCCGGCCATCGGGATCCGGACCGTCACGTCGCAGCGCTGCTCGACCAGCCTGGACAGTCCGCGACCCTCCGAGCCGATCACCAGCGCCAGCGGGTCGGTCGCCATGGCCAGGTCGTCGAGGCTCAGGTCGGCGTCCGCGGCCAGCCCGACGACGAACAACCCGCCCTCGGCGTAGGCGGTGAGGGTCCGGGCCAGGTTGGTGGCCCGTGCGATGGGCAGCCGGGCCGCGGCACCGGCCGAGGTCTTCCAGGCAGCGGCTGTCACCCCGGCCGCCCGGCGCTCGGGCACCACGACCCCGTCCGCGCCGAAGGCCGCCGCGGAGCGGACCACGGCGCCCAGGTTGCGCGGATCGGTGACACCGTCGAGCGCGACGACCAGGCCGGCGGCGCCAGCGCGGGCCCGCACAAGCAGATCATCGGGATGGGTGTAGCGAAACGCCGGGACCGACAGCGCGAGCCCCTGGTGCGGCGCCGTGCCGCACATCCGGTCGAGGTCCGGGCGGGCGCTGTCGACCACCGCGATCCCGGCCCGGCTGGCCAGCCGGCGGGCGTCGCCGAGCCGCTCGTCGAAATCCAGGCCGGCGGCGATGAACAGGGTCGACGCCGGCACCCCGGCGCGCAGCGCCTCGACGACGGCGTTGCGGCCGACCACCAGCTCGTCGCTCTCGGTCCGCCGGGACCGCGCGCCACCCGCGCCACTGCGCGCGTCCGGGCCCGCCG
>NZ_JALKFU020000186.1 GCF_023242965.2 Frankia sp. AgKG'84/4 | reverse complement strand
GGGCAGGTGCGGGCAGCAGCGCCGGGCAGTTCGGGGCCGAGCGGGCCGTGGCCGGGCGCGGTGGCCGAGCGTGCTGGTGGGCGTGGCGCTGATCGGCTGCTGGGAGTTCGTCACCAGGGTGCTGCGCGTCGAGGAGTACATCCTGCCGGCGCCGGACCAGGTCGCCACCGCGCTGGTGGACCGGTGGGACAGCACCCTGCGCAGCGCCACCTGGGTGACGTTCACCGAGATCACCCTTGGTTTCGCCAGCTCGGTGGCGGCCGGCCTCGCCCTTGGCTGCGCCCTGCACTTCTCCGCCACGGCGCGCCGTGCGCTCTATCCGCTGCTGATCGGCTCCCAGACCATCCCGGTCGTCGTGATCGCGCCGATGCTGGCGATCCTCTTCGGCTACAGCATCACCCCGAAGCTCATCCTGGTCGCGCTGATCTGCTTCTTCCCGATCGTCGTCGGCACGCTCGACGGCCTCGCTTCGGTCGACCCGTCCCTCGTCGCGCTGATGCGCACCCTCCACGGCGGGCGGATGGCGATCTTCACCCGGGTCGAGTTCCCAGCGGCGTTGCCGTCGGTGTTCACCGGCCTGCGCCTCGCCGCCGCCTACGCGGCGACCGGCGCGGTGTTCGGCGAGTACTCCGGCGCCGCCGACGGGCTCGGGCACGTCATGCGCCAGGGCGTGCCGCAGCTGCAGTCGGCGCTGGTGTTCGCCGCGATCGTGCTGCTCACCGCGATGTCGGTGGCCCTGTTCGGGCTGGTCAGCGTCGCTGAGCGGCTGCTCGTCCCCTGGCACCACAACCACCTCGGAGAAGGGACCACCCGTTGATCTCGCCGCGTAACCGCCGGCTGATCCTGATCGCGGCCGCGATCACCGCCGTCACGCTCGCTGCCACCACGGCGTGCGGCTCGGACGGGTCCTCGGGCGCCGGGCCGCGGTCCGCCACCGTGCTGCTCGACTGGGAGCCGAACCCGGACCACCTCGGGCTGTACTCGGCACTGGACGGCGGCGACTACACCGACGTCGGGCTGAACGTCACGCTGCGCTCGCCGTCCGACCCGTCCGATCCGCTGAAGCTGGTCAGCACCGGCACCGTCGACCTGGGCGTCTCCTACGAGCCGGAGGTGGTCATCGCCGGCGCGGAGAAGCTCGACGTGATCGCGGTCGGCGCCCTCGTCCCCACCGCGCTGAACTCGATCATGGCGGTGGGTACGGCCGGCATCACGAAGCCCGCCGACCTGGCCGGGAAGACGGTCGGCACCTCGGGACTGCGTACCGACGAGGCCTTCCTCGACGCCATCGCCAAGGCCAACCACTTCGACTCGGCGTCGATCCACCGCGTCGACGTCAGCGCCGACCTACTGCCCGCCATGATCTCCAGGAAGGTGGACGCGACCCTCGGCGCCTACCGCAACGTCGAGGGCGTCACCCTGACCGACCGCGGCCTCGCGCCGAAGATCATCCCGGTGACCGACGCCGGCGTGCCGCAGTACGACGAGCTGGTGATCGTGGCCCGGCGCAGCCGCCTGGCCAGCGACCCCACCTACGCGACGGTCGTGCGCGACTTCCTGCGGGCGACAGCCGCGGGCACCGCACGGGCCCTGGCCGACCCGGTGAAGGCCACCGACGCGCTGTCCGGAGCGGCCGACAGCTACGACCCGAAGCTGCTGCCGAAGATGGTCGCGGCGACCGCCCCGCTGCTGCGCAACCCGGCCGGCTTCGGCCGGATGGACATCGCGGACTGGACATCGTTCATCACCTGGATGCGCACCGAAAACCTGATCAAGACCACGGTACCGACCGCCGACGTGGTCACCGACGTGTACCTCCCGAAGCCGTGACCCCCGAAGCCGCGACGGCTCCGTTCACCGCCCACCTGTGGGCCTCCACCGAGCCGCTCTACCAGGCGATCCTGCGCCATCCGTTCCTCACCGGGCTGACGGACGGCACCCTGCCGCGGGCCGCGTTCGCCCAGTTCGTCGTCCAGGACTCGCTCTACCTGCGGGACTATGCCCGAGCGCTGGCGGTGTGCGCGGCGAAGGCGCCGACCGAGGCGGACGTGCGGGCCCTGGCGACCGACGCGGCAGAGGCCGTCGCAGCGGAACAGGCCATGCACGCCGACTTCCGCAACGCCCTCGCCGGCACCGGGCACCCCGGCCTGCGCCCCGGACCCGGACCCGAGGACGCCCCCGACGCAGGCAGCGCAAGGCCGGTGCCGCCCGCGCCGACGACGCTGGCGTACACCAGCTACCTGCTGGCGACGGTCTACGGCGACTCGTTCCTGGCGGGCCTCGCCGCGGTGCTGCCCTGCTACTGGGTCTACGCCCGGCTCGGCGCGGAGCTGCTCGCCGCGTCCTCCCCTGACCCGCTGTACGCGCGGTGGATCGCCGCCTATGGCGATCCGGCGTTCCAGGCCGTGGCGCAGCGGGTCATCGCGCTCACCGACCGGGTGGGCGCGGAGGCGTCACCGGCCGAGCGTTCCCGCGCGGCCAGGCATTTCGCCGTGACCACCCGCTACGAGTGGATGTTCTGGGACGCCGCCTGGCGCGCCGAGACCTGGCCGGTCTGACTTTTCGGCCCGACCGATCACCGCTGCTCGGTGACGAGTCCCAGCGTGCCGAGCCGGCGAGTCAGTGTCTCTACGACGGGAGGGCGGCGGTGGTCAGACCTCCTTGCGGGCGATGATCAGAAAGGTGCTGCCGGACTTCTGACTGTGCGCATAACGGCTGGTCAGCCAGTCGGCAACGCGGGCCAGCGCCAACAGCGGGGTGATCATCACGCGGACCAGCGCCCAGAGGATCATGCGGACGGGGACGGCGGCCTGCCGGAGCCAGGGCATCGGGCGGGGTGCGATCGCGGCGGCGGCGAGCAGCACCGCGCCGGTCAGGTCGCCGGGGCCGCGCGGAGCGGCGAAGCGGACCAGGACGGGACGCAGCCCACGGTCGGCGAGGGCGGCCAGCAGGTTGTCGACGGGGATGAAGTTGACCCGCTCGGGCACGGCCCACCCGGACCAGAACCGGCCGAGCCAGCGGGCCTGGCGGCATTCGGTGTTCGGTAACTCGCAGAGCAGGTGGCCACCGGGCGGAAGCGCCTTCGCGAGCGCGTCGAGCTCCGCCGACGGGTCGGGGCTGCGTTCGAGGTAGCCGAACATGCTGATCACGTCGTACCGGCCGGCCACCGCCTCGGCGACGGCGGGCAGGCGGCCGTCGTAGCCGTGGTCCAGCCAGCCGCGGTGCAGGCCCTCGTCGAGGTTCGCGGGCGTGTCGACGCCGTCGAAGACCGTCGCCGGCCAGACCTCGCGGGCGGCGTTCGGGAAGTGCCCGTAGCGGCAGCCGACGTCCAACCAGGTCCGCGGCACCACATACGGCCAGATCGCGGCGGCCTGCGCCCGGCGGCCCCGCGCGATCACCGCCAGCGCCTGCTCGGCGGTCTCGGCCCGCAGCCCGTCGTAGCGGTCGCGTTCGTAGAACTGGTGGCCGGCACGACTCAGCGGCGGGTTGAGGAACACGTGGTCGCAGCGCCGGCAACGTTCCAGCCGGAATCGGCCGGGCTTGTGCATCAGCATGTCGGGCGAGTCCAGCCGGGTGGCCAGTTCGAGTGAGCCGCACCAGGGGCAGTCGTCGCGCTCCCGACCGAAGAACCGGTCGAGGCCGGCGCGCACGGCGTTACCGTAGGCTTCCCGACTCGCCGCCGTGCGCTGCCTGGCCGCGTGCTTGACCGGGTCGGCCGGTAGGCCGGCGGCCTTGGCCTGCGCGGCCCGGGCGGACTGGCGGCGCCCGGCGCGCACCGAGTCGATGACGAACAGCACCCCACCGAGAAGGCGCACGATCGGGGAGCGGATCAGATCACGCGGTGCCAGCGGCACCCGCCCGGCACAGACGACGAACGGCTGGAACCAGAAAAGCGCGGTCGCCGCGATCCCCCACCGCCAGTTGACCTGGGTGCCGATCGCGGTGCACAGCTGCGGTACGAACGGGAAGATCTGATAGTGCCGGGTGAACCGGTAGGCGCGCTGCTGCACCCGGACCCGCATCGCCGCGTCGTCGCGGGCGGCCCGCAGGCCGGGCAGCACGACGAGGTCCGTGGCGTCCGCCGCGTACAGCTTCAGCCGCTCGGTGACGTCGACGAGTTCCACCGGGTCGTAGTCGTCGCGGCGGTCGATCCCGGCCCGGTCGAGGATCTCCGAACGGACCAGCAGCGCCTGGAAGGCGCCCCGCCCGGAGGCGGTACGCGAGGTGCGGTAGCTGCGGGTGTCGACCATGCGGGCCAGGTCAAGGGCGCGCTCGACGGTGAGGTCGGCCGGGACGAGGTCGAGGACGCCGAGCCGGTCGCGGCTGGCATGGTAGCTCGCCGCGCGGCGGGCGCCGTCGCTGATCCGCACGCCGGCGGCGAGGAGGAACTCGTGGTCCGGATCGACGGGGCGGCCGGAGACGGGCACGGTCTCCAGCCGGCGCAGCCGTCCGCGCAATCGCACCCCGTTCAGAATCAGCCCGACGCACACCAGGATGGGCAGCCAGGTGAGCACGCCGTCACCTCACACGATCAACTTCTCGACATGCTCCGCCGCCGCGACCACTCCGCCGGCTCGGGCAAACGCGTCCCGCAGCCTACCCGCGGCCTCGCGGTAACCCGGATCGTCCAGCGCCGCCGACACCGCGGCCGCGACCCCGGCCGGACCGGTCCGGCCGAACTTGATCCGCAGGCCCGCGCCGCTGCGGACCACCTGTTCGCCGATGATCGGCTGATCGTCCCGGACGGGGGCCACGACCAGCGGCAGGCCATGGGCGAGGGTCTCGCAGACGGTGTTGTTCCCGCCGTGGCACACCACCGCGGACAGTTTCGGCATCAGCTCGACCTGCGGCACGAACGGCGCGACGAGCAGATCATCCGGTGCATCGAGGTCGTCGATGAGCCCAGCGGGCGCGACCACCACGGCCTGCACCCGATCGCGCAACGAGAGCAGGCCCTCGGCGGCGGCGTGCAGGAACCGGCCGCCGGCCTCCCGGGTCACCGTGCCGAGCGAGACGAGCACCGCGCGGCGGTCCTCGTCGAACCAGTCCCAGGGAAACGGCGCACTCAGCGCGCGCTGCCCACCGGCGGCGCTGCCCACGAACACGGTGGACGGCGACACCCTCGACGCGTCCCCGAGCAACTCCCGCACCGAGAAAACGATCACTAAGTCGTCGGAGAAGCGCAGGTCGCCATGGGCTGCCGCAGCCGCCGACACGCCGTGCGCGAGCTGGAAGCCGCGCAGCAGATCGGCGACCCACTGGCCGAGCCCGGCGAGCACACCGTAGGGATCGTCCAGCTCGGCGGAGGTCGTCGCCAGCGTCACCCAACGCACCCCCCGGCGCCGGGCCACGAGCGCCGCCCCGATCGCCTGCTGATCCGCGACGAGCACATCCGGGCGGAACTCGTCGACGACGGCATCGATCGCCGGCAGCGCCGCGGCGCCCAGCGGGAGCAGGAACTCCTCCCACAGGAACTTCAGCGACGCCGGGCCGCGCAGCCCTTTGGAGCGTTCGACGATGGCGGCGTTCTCGGCTTCGCTGGTGGTCCCGGGCAGCGGGAACAGCCGCAGACCCGGCGGGACCAGCGGGCCGATCACCGAGGTGTGCCCGGCGATGGCGACCTGATGGCCGCGGGCGGCCAGTTCGCCCGCTACGCCGACCGCGGGATTGACGTGGCCGGTCAGCGGCGGCACGACGAACAGCACCCGGCTCACGTGCGCTGGCTCCTCATGTACTCCGTCCTCATCGCGGGGGTACGGCTTCGGCAACGCCACTTCCTCAGGTGGACAGCTTCTGGGCGATCTCCGGCCTGGCGAGGTTGGGCGGCGGCACCATCTGGGTGACCCACTCCGGCGTCTCGAACCGCCGCTCGGTCGGCGGGTGGAACTCCGGCTGCGGCGCGTCCCGGTCGAGTAGCCACCAGCCGAGTAGTACGCGCAGGAATGCGGTGGCCTCTCGCAGCACCATGTGGGTGTGGTGGGCGAGGATGACGAGGGTGCAGTCCGGGACGAGGGCGGCGAGGCCCTCCGCCTGGCCGATGATGTCGGAGTTCTCCCCGTACACGGCCAGGACCGGCACCGGCAGGGCCGCCAGCGCGTCGCGGGAGAACGGCGGGGTCGCCAGCATGTCCGTGGCGATCGTCGTCTCCCCGATCAGCCGCCGGGCGGAGCGCAGTGCCCGGCCGGCGACCCGGCCGGCACCGTCCTCGATCCATCCCGCGACTTCCTCGTCGGACATCGCGACGAGAATTTCGCTGAGCGAGCGCGCCATCTCCTCGCCGAGGCCTTCGATCAGGAACGGCGGCTCGATCAGCGTCAGGCTCGCTACCCGGTCACTGGACTCCAGCCCGTACGCCAGCGCCATCGTGGCGCCGTAGCTGTTGCCGACCACGTGGACCGGGCGGTCCACGCCGAGCACGTCGAGCAGGCCCGTCAGGTCGGCGAGCGAGTCGGCGAGCTGGTAGCCAGCCGCGGTGCGCTCGCTGCGACCGTGACCGCGCAGGTCGTAACAGATCACGTCGCAGCCGGCGTCCGCCAGCCAGGTGCCCAGCGCGAAGTAGAAGCTGGACATGTTGTCCATCACCATGCCGTGCACCATGACGACGACCGGCGCGTCCGTGGCCGCGCCGCCCTTGGGCGTGAGCCGCTGAACGTGGAGCCGGACGTCGTTCGCGATGACCTCAGTCACGAACACATCTCCCTGTGTGGGTGCTCGGTCAGGCCGAGCCGGCGGACGCCGGAGCGCGCAGGCTGTCGACGATGAACTGGACGACCTCACCGACATGCATGTTGATGACCTGGTCCACGTCCATCTTGGCGAGGAAGCCGACGAAGTCGACAGGGTCGCCGTAACGCTCGCGCAGGCGGTCGGCCAGCGCGACGAACTCGATGCTCTCCAGCTCGAGATCCTGGCTGAAAGTGGTCTCCGCCGTGATTTCCAGATCGAGCGAGTACTCCTCGCCGATGACCTCGCGCAGGTCCTCGGCGACCTCGCCGAGGACCTGGGCCTCGATCGACGTGCGATCCGCCTGCGCCACACCACTAGTACCAGACATGATCCTTCACTTCCTCTCGCTCGAAAGGCCGGCGGCCTCGACCTCGGGTGAAGTCCAGGCAACGACATAGCTGGCGACGATCCCGGACCGACCGACGGGGTCGCCTCCAGGGACAGATTCCGCTGTTTGCAGCGCGGGCGCAGCCCCGGCCACAGGGCTGACCACCCGCGGGTACCCGGCCTCGATCACGGGTCCGCCGCCGTTGCGGGAACCCGCGCCACCGCGCTGGGCCGGGCCGGAACGGGACGGGACGAATCCGGCCGGCAGGCCGTCCGGCCGGACCTGGCCGGTGGCGTCCACCGTACGCAGCGCCACCCACCGGGAATGGAGCGGGACTGGCCCGTCCGGGCCCTCCCCACAGGTGGTCACCCGAACCAGGTGGGGCGGCGTCTCCCCCGCCCAGACGGCCGACCAGCCCGGGGCAGGCGGGTGGGGACCGTCGACAACGAACTGACGCGGACGCCCCGCCAGACCGGTGCGGTCGGCCTTCGCCGCCGCCTCCTTCGCCGCCCACAGCCGAGTGAACCACAGCCCGCGCAGGTCCGGATCGTCGCCGGCCAGCCGGTCGAGCAGGGCTCGCTCCGCCGGGGCGAGCGCTGCCTGTTCCACCCCCGGTGTCCGCGCCTCGACCTTTTCGACGTCGATGCCGACCGGGCCGTCGGCGGACACCACCGCCACCGCGAGCTCCGGTTTGTGGGCCAGCGAGACCCACGGCGGGTCGAGCACGGGCATCCCCGGACGGGTTGGCAGCCCGCGCACCTGGGGCGCGCCCGCGTCGTCGTGGTCGATGCCGACCTCAATGCCCCACACCGGTCCCGCGCCGCGATCCCACAGCCAGCGCCGGACCGCGTCCTGCGCGGCGATACGGCCAAGCAGCCGGCCACGGGCGGCCCGCGGGTTGAGCTGGGCGAGTTGGTCGCGGGCGGCGGCGTCGAGGTAATGCCGCACGATCAGTTCCCGGGACGCGGCGTCGCTCCACCGGTCGTGGGCGGCATGCCAGCCCTCGCCCGAGGGGCGGGCAACGGTGTGCACCTCCGGGGCCCGGACCATGGCCCAGAGCACCTCGTCGTTGGCAAAGCGCCGGTCGGTCCAGGCCGACACCACCGCCCACAGCCGACCGTCCGCGCGGCGCAGTTCCAGGTCCGCGGTGACCGTCTGGTCGGCGACCCGGCGAATACGCACCACGCAGTCCAGCAGGTCACCCTCGACCGGCGGCGGACCGTACAGGCGCAGGTCGGCGATGGTCGAGGGCAACAGCAGTGAGTCGGCCGGCAGTTGCTCCATCGCCCAGTAGCCGAACAGCTGACCGGCGTTGTCGAGCAGGGCGCCCGAGGCCGCGGGCACCCGCAGCCGGCCGCGGATGCCTGCGGCGCCGATGCCCTCGACGTCCTCGATGCCCTGGTAGCCGGGGCCGTGGAAGAGGAACTGGGCGGCGTAGAGGTCGCGACCCTGATGCCGGGACGGTCCTTCGCCGGGCAGGGGGGCGGGCTTCGCGTCGTTCGCGGGCGGCGTCGGGTAGGCGTCGGCGAACAGTACAGTGCCCCGTGCGTAGCCGTCTATGATCACGCGGACGACATCCGGCCCGGTCGGGGTGACCGTGATCGAAAGGTCGACCGCCGGTTCGATCACCAGCCAGCGCAGCGCCCGGACATCCCGCAGGCCGACCGGCACCCGCCCGGCAGGCAGCACCGCCGCCGCCTCGGCGATCATCATTTCGAGCATCTCGGTCATCGGCACGACCGGAAAGCGGTCCGTCCGGTCGTGCCAAGCCGGCGGCTGGCGGTAGAAGCAGTGGTCGATGATGTACGGCATCGAGTCCAGGCACACTCGGCGGCGCACAGTACGCGCCGCGGGCACGGGCGGCGCCGGGGCGGTGGGCGCGACGGGCGCTGGGGCAGGCA
>NZ_JALKFU020000185.1 GCF_023242965.2 Frankia sp. AgKG'84/4 | reverse complement strand
CGTGCTGCGCGGCCTCGGCGGGAGCACCGAGGATCGCGAGTCGGCGGTGCGCCGCAGCGTCCTGGGCGACCTGCGGGGGGGGGGGGGGGGCCCCGCCCCCCCCCCTCAGTCCGGGCGCCCGGACGTGCACTCACGGGGAACCCCTCGTGACCTAGGGACGGCGAATCCCACCAATGGAACAAGGACCACACATCGCTCACAGCCCGATAGCTAGGGCAAATCGTGCATAACTCTCATGCCAGGACGGCGGCGTGAAAATCGTCCGTGTAATGTCTGGTCACATCTGACCAGGAAGTTGGTCGGGTGACCAGGAAGGCGGTCGGGACACCGAGGGGGTATCCCGGCCACACACCCACATCTCTGGCCGCTGCGCGACATGGAGGTCATGAGCTTCGGTTTCGAAGCCCGGGACCCGGGGGGGTTCTGACGCCGACACGCCACGCACGGAGGGATACCCGGTGAAACACCGAGTGGAGCGTCCGCCCAATCCGCCTACCACCGGCCGCGCCGGCTCACGCCGCCGCCGCAGCCGCAGCCCGCGGCGCCCTGCCTGGATCGCCTCGCTCGGCGTCCTCGCGCTGCTCGCCGCGGGACTGGGCTGGACGCTCGTTCCGAGCGATGACACCAACGACGGCTCCGCCACCGTGGAAGCCGCCGCCGCCCGGATCCGGCCACACCACCCCAGGCCGACCCCGAGGCCCACCGCGACGGCGCGTCCCGGCACCCCCGCCACCATCCCGACCGCCGGCGCGACCCCGGGAGACCCACGGGCGACCGGCTCGGGCAGCCACCCGGTCACCACGACGACGACCACGACGACGACCACCCGGCCGCCGACCGCGCCGGCCCCCACCACCCGGGCCCCACAGGCCCCGCCGGTGCCCGCGGCCCCCGCCGTGCCGGCCGGTGGTGGCGGCGGCTCCGTGCCCGGCGGGATGAGCGGCGTGTCCGCCGGCTCTCTGACGCAACTGCGGGCCTGGGAGGCCTTCCGTGGCTCCCCGGCGTCCGTCGTGATGACCTTCGCCGCCCGGGACAGCTGGAAGAACATCACCAACCCGTGGGTCGGCAGCGGACCGGAGAAGTTCTCCACGTTCCCCGGCACCTGGGTGATCTCGCAGCCGTTCTTCCCCACCGGCGGCGGCGACATGAACTCCTGCGCGAACGGCGCCTACTCCAGCCAGTGGGCCGCGTACGGCCGCTGGCTGGTCGCGAAGGGCCGCCCGGCCACGATCACCCGCCTCGCCTGGGAGTTCAACGGCAACTGGTTCCCCTGGTCGGTGTCCAAGACCAACGCCACCACCTGGGTCAACTGCTTCCGCCAGGTCGTCAGCGCGATCCGCTCGACCGACCCGCAGGCCCGCATCGACTGGGCGCTCAACGCCCACAGCGGCGGCGCCTGGTCGGTCTACCCGGGTGACGCCTACGTCGACATCATCGGGATCGACAGCTACGACCAGTGGCCGGCGAGCACCACCGACGCCGCGTTCACCTCGCAGTGCAACCAGGACACCGGACTCTGCTCGGTGATCCGTTTCGCCCGCCAGCACGGCAAGCAGTTCTCGGTGCCGGAATGGGGCCTGGTCGGGAAGTCCGACACCGGCGCCGGCAGGAGCGGGGCGGCCGGCGGCGACAATCCCGTCTACATCCGCAACATGTACAACACGTTCAAGGCGAACAAGGACGTGCTGGCCTACGAGTCGTACTTCAACGACTCCGCGGCGGGCAACGTGCACTCATCTCTGATCAACCCGACGGAGAACCCGAGCGGCGCCGCCACCTACGCCTCGCTCTGGTAAGCAGCCCGACCCCGCCGGTGCGGGCCTGGTCCTACAGACGGACCGGCCGCGCCGGCGGGCCGGACCGCAACCAGCCCTCGACCAGCCCGGCGAGGGCGGTCGGGTACACCGTCTCCGTCGTCGCCCGCAGCTGCGGCATGCTCCACCAGGCCCAGCGGAGCATCGACCGACGCTCGATCTCGGTCCAGGACGAGGAGTCGAGCTCCAGCCGGTGCGGCACCCGGGCGATGAAGAACGTCTCCGCCTGCCGGTAGTCCCGCCCCAGGTAGGTGAAGGCCGAGCGGCGGGTGGCGACCACCGGCCCCGGCTCGGCGAGGCGATAGCCGACCTCCTCGAAGACCTCCCGGATCGCGGCCTGCTCGGCCGTCTCCCCCGGATCCAGGCCGCCCCCGGGCACATGCCACCAGCGGGGCGCGGCGGCGAGGGTCGGATCATGCGATTCGAGCAGCAGGATCGCGTCAGCGGGATCGACCAGCACCACGCGCGCGGCCAACCGGGACTTCGAGTGCATGACCACCAGCCTCGCAGCCGGCGGCCCCGGGCGCGGCGCCTACAGGCCGACGGGGTTGGCCTGTAGGCGCTCGACCTCGGCCTCGGCCCCGCGCAGCTCGACCTGGGCGACGGCCGTCCGGCCGAACGCGTACAGGACGAGCTCCTCCGGCATGCCGACGATCTCCACCCCGGGCTCGCCGGAGCGCAGGACACGCCGGCCCGGCCGGTCGACGCGCTCGACCACCACGCCGACGCCGGCGCGGCGGAACCCGGCGAAGCCGATCAGCCGCAGGGCCGCCCACATCGCGCCCCGGCCCGTCTCGTCGAGCTCCCGCGGCTTCCAGCCGGGGGCGGCGCGGCGGACGTCCTCGGTGTGGACAAAGAACTCGACGAAGTTCGTCGCGTCGTCGAACAGCCCGATCCGGGTCGGCTGCCACCAGGGCGGGCCGGCGCGGAAGGTCTCGACCAGCTCGGGATAGGTGCGCGCGCGCATCGTGGCCCGCTCGGCCCGCTCGGTGAGACCGTGCAGACCGCCGATCAGCAGGCCCGGGGCGGCCCAGGGCACGTGCTCGCGGGTGACGAGGTGAGCGGCCAGATCGTGGTTGGTCCAGCCGGCGCAGAGCGTGGGATGCCCCGGGCCGAGCTCGGTGAGCAGCTCGGCCAAAGCCTGCCGCTGCACGCGGGCCCGCCGCGGGGCGGGTACCGATCCGGTCGCCATGCCCGCACTCTAGGCGATGAACCGGCCGGCGCAGCGGCAGGTGGCACTACTGACCGGGGAGCCGGGCGACGGTCACGAAGAACTCGTCGATGTGGCGGACGACGGCCACGAACCGCTCGAAATCCACCGGCTTCGTGATGTACGCGTTGGCGTGCAGGTCGTAGCTGCGCAGCACGTCCTCCTCCGCTTCGGAGGTGGTGAGCACGACGATGGGGATCCGCCGCAGCCGATCGTCCGCCTTGACCTCGCGCAGGACCTCCCGGCCGTCGCGCCGGGGCAGGTTGAGGTCGAGCAGGATCAGATCCGGGCGGGTGGCGCCCGCGTACTGCCCCTCGCCGCGCAGGTAGGCAAGGGCCTCCACCCCGTCGCTGACCACGTTCAGGTGATTGCGCAGCTTGTGGTCCTCGAAGGCCTCGCGGGTCATCAGGACGTCGCCGGGGTCATCCTCGACGAGCAGCACCTCGACAGGGACGATCGGTTCGGTCACGGGGAACCTCCGGGTGTGCTGGTGATCGGGGGAGCCTCGCTGGCGGCGGGAGCCAGGCCGGTGCTGGTCCCGCCGCCGGCGCCGGTGGCGGCCAGGATGCCGACGAGGGCGACGGGCGCGACCGCCGGGGTGAGCCCCGCCTGGCGGGGCAGGGTGAAGCGGAAGGTCGTACCCGGGTGGGCATCGGCGTCCAGCCAGATCCGGCCACCGTGGAACTCGAGGATCTTCCGGCACAGCGCCAGTCCGATCCCGGTTCCCTCGTAGACCTCACGGCCGTGCAGCCGCTGGAAGATGACGAAGATCTTCTCGGCGTACTCGGCATCGATACCGATGCCGTTGTCCCGCAGGGCGAACTCCCAGTGCTCCGGCTGCTCGGTCACCGCGAGGTGCACCCGGGGCAGCTCGTCACTGTGGAACTTCAGCGCGTTGCCGATCAGGTTGGTCAGTAGCTGGGTCAGCAGCACCGGGTCGCCCCGCACCACGGGCAGCTCGTCCGCGGTGACCTCGCCGTGCAGGCTCTCGATCGTCAGCGACAGGGTCGTGGTGGCCCGGCCGAACAGGTCACCGAGCGGCACCTCGACGAAGTTCTCCGTGGTGCGCCCGACCCGGGAGAACGCCAGCAGGTCGTTGATGAGCTGCTGCATCCGCTTCGCGCCGTCGACGGCGAAGGCGATGTACTGCGTGCCCCGCTCGTCGAGCTTGTCGCCATAGCGCCGTTCCAGCAGCTGGCAGAAGCTGGCCACCTTGCGCAGCGGTTCCTGCAGGTCATGCGAGGCGACGTAGGCGAACTGCTCCAGGTCGCGGTTGGACCGCGCCAGCGCGTCGGCCTGTGCCTCGACCGCGATGCGGGCACTCTGTGCCACCCCGAGCTCGCCGTGCAGCTGCCGGCGCATCGACTCGACGTCCGCGGCGAGCGCAACGAGGTCCGGCGGCCCGGCGGGCTCGACGACGTGGTCGAGTTCGCCGGAGGCGACCGTGCGGGCATCCCGGCCGATCTGCTCGATCGGGCGGGTCACCCAGGTCCGCAGCGCCCAGGCGATCGCCGTGAACAGCGCGATCAGCACGGCCGTGCCGATCGACAGCGCGGTCACCAGGAACCGCACCGCGCTGGTGACGTTGTGGCGGGCGATCGCCGTCCGCGCGCGCAGCGCTGTTCCCAGGTCGTCGGACGCCGCCCGGACCTGGTCGAACAGCACCTTGCCACGGGCCAGCGGCACCTGCTTGGCGGCCGCGGTCCCGCGCGAGCGCACCGCGGCGAGCGCGGGATCGGCGTAGTCGGTATGCCAGGCGCGGGTCCGCTCGTCGAGCGTCGTCACCCTGGCCAGCAGATCAGGTCGGCCAGCCAGGCGCTGGCGCAGGTCGGCGAGGTACATCTGCTCCTGGCGGCGCCCGTTGTTGAACGGGATCAGGTATTCCTCGCTGCCCTGCAGCAGGAAACCGCGCATGCCGGTCTCCTGGTCGACCAGACTGCTCACCAGCTGGGTGGAACTCAGCAGGGCGGGCGCGAGCTCGTCACTGCGGGTGTGGATCGCGTCCTCGAGCCGTAGCAGCGACCAGGCGACCGTGCCTGCGATGACCAGCAGCAGCGTCGCGGCGATCACGTAGGTCACGCCAAGCCGACGGCGCAGCAGCCAGCCGCCGGGCGGCGCCACGGCCGGCCCAGGCGTCGAGACCTGTCCCGGGGGTGAGGCCGGCTCCGGCGAGGTCGCCATCAGTCGTCCCCCCAGAGCAGGAGCAGGAGGGCGACGTCGTCGGTGAGCGGGCCGCCGTTGCGGGCCTCGACCCGGTCGATGAGGGTGTCGAGCAGATGGTCCGGGCCGCCGACGGGCCACAGGCGGGAGATCTCGGGCAGTACGCCCTCCCAGCCCAGCGGTTCCCCGCCAGGGCCGTCGCGCCCCTCCAGCAGGCCGTCGGTGGCGAGCAGCAGCGCCCAACGGGAACCGAGGTCGACGTGGACCTCCTCGGTCAGGTCCACGTCGAGGATGCCGAGGGCTGGGCTGACGACGTCGCCCGGCAGGGCGGCGAGCTGGGGGTGCAGCAGGGCCGGCGGCGGGTGGCCGGCGAGGCGCATCCGCGCGCTGGCCCGGTCGGGCGCGACCGAGAGCGCGCAGACCGTCGCGAAGATCTCGTCGTGCAGGCGCTCGCTGACCAGCACCCGTTGCAGGGCGCCGAGACGGTCGGCCTCGGGGACCCCCGCGAGCACGAGGGTGCGCCAGGCGATGCGCAGGCTCACCCCGAGGGCGGCCTCGTCCGGCCCGTGCCCGCACACGTCCCCGAGCAGGATGTGCACCGTGCCGTCCGGCGTCGACACCATGTCGTAGAAGTCGCCGCCGAGCAGCGACTGGCGCCGGCCGGGGCGGTAGCGGACGGTGTGTCGCAGCCGGCGGTCGTCGTAGAGGGGGCGGGGCAGCAGGCCGCGTTCGAGGCGGGCCCGCTCGTTGGCGCGCAGCTCCGATTCGCGCAGCGCCCGGGCGGCGGTGTCGGCCCGCTTGCGCTCGATGGCGTAGCGCACGGCGCGGACCAGGTCTCGGCCATCGACCTGGCCCTTGACCAGATAGTCCTGGGCGCCGCCGGCCACCGCCTCGGCACCTCGGTACTCGTCGACGAGGCCGGTGAGCACGACCACCGGCGCGCCCGACTCGACCGCGAGCAGCCGGCGCAGCGCGGACAGGCCCTCGCTGTCGGGCAGGCCGAGGTCCAGCAGGACGCAGGCACTCCCCGCGCTGCCACGCACCGCTTCGGCCACGGTGCGTACCCGGGTCACCTCGACCGGCGCCGCGGCCTCGTCGAGCAGTTCCGCGACCAGATAGGCGTCGGCGTCGTCATCCTCGACGAGAAGGATCGGCCAGATCACGTTCGCCGGCTCGGACTCCGACGCGCGGACCGCGGCGCTCTCGGTTGCTGACACTCTCTCCTCGGCAGTGCGATGCGCGGGCTATTTCGGCCCATCATGGACCCGAAGCATGGCATGTCGAGGGGCGAACGCGTGGCGGGGAGCACCGAACGGGCAGACCGCCCGGCCCTGGTCAGCGACCTCTCACCATCAGGTCAGGGCATATCGGCACTGGACCGGGGGGATTTCGTACCCGGCAGCGCCGGTTCCCCGCCGGCACCGGGGGTCTGGGCGGCCGGCCACTCCGGGGCGGGAGACGTCGGGCGGCCCAACAGGTACCAGCCCCACAGCCCGGCGGGCGCGGGCGCCCGGACGGGAGCGCCGGCCACCTCCCGGGCGTCCATCACGTCCAGCAGGTGGTCGACGGTGCCCAGCACGCGAAGCGCCAGGCCGCCGCCCACGGCACCGCCGTGCCCGAGGTGCGGGTGGGGGCGGGTCGGGGCGTGGCGCATGGCGGCGGCGAAGCGTCCGAGCAGGCGGTGCCGCTCGGAGTCGGTCAGCCGTTCGTCGAGCTCCCGGAGCAGCTCGTCCTCGGCCCGCGTGTGCGCCTCGAGCAGCGCGGCGAGGTCGTGGCGCAGGCTCGCGACGCTGTCCGCCGGGTGTTTCAGATCACCCTGCACGTACTGCTCGATGCCTCGCATCACCGAGGAGCACCGCCGCGCCAGCCGGCCGAGCTCGGCGACCCGCGGCCGGCTGCCCGGCACCCGGTGGGCCAGCTCCGGGTAGACCACGGCCTCCATCACACTGAGGTGGGCGGAGATCGCCGCGACGGCGGCGTCACTGGCGTGCAGGGCCTGTCTCGGGTCGGACGGGGGGCCATCCGGGGCCCCGGCCGCGTCGCCGGAGCCACCAGCCATCCCGACGAGGCGGGCGGCATCCGAGTGCGCCGCGTCCACCAGGGTCATCAACGCCTCAGCCATGGTCACCTCGCCGGTAGGAGACAGATTCCTTACGGAAAGTTGCCGATAACTCGAAGTTACGCCCGGATGACGACGATCGCATCCCGACCCTCATCACGCAATGCGATCGCTGCCTGAACGAAACGTGCCAAACTCCTGCCGGCACGCCTACCCTGCGACAGCTTTCGACTACCATCGCCTCCATGGCTGCCAGCAATGTCCCCCTAGCCCGGGACCAGGCGATTTTTGCCGCTCGCTCGCGTCTCGCCGACCTCCGCCGCCGCTTCCTCGGCCGTGACCTCCCGCCGCTGGGCAGCCTGATCGTTCGACATCAGGTGGCGATCCCGGACGGGGCCGAGTGGCCGTGGGCGAAGGTGTCCACCTGGCCGAGTCCGACCGTGCTGCGCGGTCGCAGCCTGAACGACGGCGCCCACCCGTCGCTGGCCCACATCCGGATGGGCGCACTGCTGCGGATCCCCAGCGCCGACGTCATCGACTGGGCGATCATCGACGCCCGCGGGGAGATCACCGAGGGCGCCTGGACCCGCGCCCTGCGCTCCCCGGCCGACGCGTCCGGCTGAGGCCGCCGCCTGCGCTGCGCCACCTCAGCGGGCGAGGAACTCGTCGAGATCGTCGATGAGCCGTCTCTCGTCCTCCACGACGAGGCCACCGACGTCCGCGAAGCCGGCCGGGCCGGGCGCGGCCAGCACCACCGACCCGACGCCGTGGCGGATCTCCAGGCGCCGGTCCAGCTCGACGGCCAGCCGCATCGACGCCGATCCGCAGGCCTCGTCCTCGGCGACCCCGTGCCGCTCGCCGAATGCCCGGGCCCGCACGAGTCCGGCCGGCTCGGCCAGCCACGCCCAGACCTGACGCAGGTCCTCACCGGCGGGACGCGGCAACGTGAGCGCGTCGACCTCGGCCGGGCCGGCCACCTGGTGATGCGTCCAGCCGGGCAGCCCGGCCAGCGCCGCGCGGACCCACACCCGACCGTTCTCCTGCCAGCTCACCGCGTCACCACCGGCTGGCCGCAGGACGGCCGGATGCCCGCCGACGAGCCGGCCGAGCAGCCAGGCCGCCCCGACGAGCGCGTCACCCGCCGTCGGCAGCTGCCGCCCGGGGGTGTAAACCGCCAGCTCGGCGAGTTCCACGTCGTCGACGAACACCGTGGCCGCCGCACCGAGGCGCCGCGCGGCCACCGCCCGCTCCCGGGCGTCGGGCAGTAGCTTCGCGGCATCGAGCACGACGTCGAGCAGGCCGCCCGCGGCACCGGTCTCGTCGGTGAACACCCGAAGTCTGCGTACCTCGATCTCCGACACCTTCGCCTCCCATCACCGGCGTGCGCCCACTGACCCGTGCCGGTCCGTCAGTTCCCGCACTACGCACCGGACGGGTCACCGTCACCAGTTTCCGTCCACGCTGACACAGTCAACCTGTCCATGCGGTCAGTAGCGGGGATCACCTCGTGGCCGCGGCCGTCGCCTTGTCACCATGGGACGCGCCCGACATGGGCGGACGCCGTCGACCGGAAGCAGACCGGCCGGTCCCGGCGCGCCGAACTCCAGGGAGGACGCGATGACGCGAGACGACTCGACTGTTCCGTCGCCGGCGGATCCGAACGGCCCCGGGCGCCCCGAGGCGGACCATCCCGTGCTCGATGCTCTGGAGCACGCCTCGGCGAACGCGCACCGGCTCGCCGGCGCGCTGAGCCGCCCGGCGGTGTCTCTGGTCCGGGTCGGCCGCAAGCGCCGCCGGCCGCGCTCGGCGCCGATCCCGGC
>NZ_JALKFU020000184.1 GCF_023242965.2 Frankia sp. AgKG'84/4 | reverse complement strand
TCCATAAATAAGTCGGGGTGCGGGCGCGAACCGGCGCGCGCCGGCCGAGATTCACGTCATGGTCGGCGTCCGCCCCCGGGGGACCCCGCCCCAGACGTCCCGCGGCGACCGCGGCGGGGGGGAGAGGCAGGGGCGGGGGGGGGGGGTTCGTGGGGCGTGGACGGGCTGCCACTGCGGGCCAGCGCACCGGCGCTGGCCTCGCTGCCCGCACCCGGTCAGATGCCCGCCGGCAGCCGGCTTTCCATGATCGCCAAGGGGCGAGGCTACCTGCGGGTCGGCATCGCGACCGACGCGCCGCCGGCGGGGCTGATGAACTGGCGGACCCTGCGACTGGAGGGGTTCGACGTCGGGATCGCCCGCGCGGTCGCCGCCGCGATCTTCGGGGCGGCGGACGTCGACGACCACATTCAGTTCCACGCGGTCACCACCTCCGAACGCGAGGACCTGCTGCGTTCCAACATGGTCGACATGCTGGTCGCCACCATGACCATCACCTGCGAACGCAAACGGCAGGTCCGGTTCTCCACCCCCTACTACGAATCCACGCTGCGGCTGCTGGTTCGCCAGGACGCGGGCATCGGCAGCCTCCCCGACCTCGTCGGCCGGCCGGTCTGCACCTCGGCGGGCAGCACCGCCAGCGAGAAGCTCGCCCGGCTGCCCGCGCCGGCGCCGCGGTTGGTGACCCGAACCCGGATTGCCGACTGCCTGGTCGCCCTCCAGTACGGCGCCGTCGACGCGATCGTCGGCGACGACGTGCTGCTTGCCGGACTAGCTGCGCAGGACCCGTACACGACCGTGCTGGGCCCGCAGGCGTTCGGCCCGGCCTTCGCGGCCGGTGGACAGCTGGACGAGCCGTACGGCATCGCGATGCCGATCACTGGCGACGCCGCGGGGGACAACGGCTTCGTCTCCTTCGTCAACGGCGTGCTTCGCCAGATCATGCTCGACGGCACCTGGTCGCAGCTCTACGACGAGTGGCTTCGGCCGGGCCTGCGGATGCCGGGACGCCCACCCCTCGTCGGCACCTTGCCCTGACGCGGGCCCGCCGCCCAGCGCCCGACACCATCGGTCGGTCGGCGTCGGTCGGCGTCGGTCGGCGGGCATCGTGAGTGCCCGAAGGGGACTACGCGGACTCCGCCAGGGGCCGGGAGCGTGGACGCTGCGCAGGCCCGGGTCGGTGATCAGAACGAGTTCGACCCGCAGGCCGTCGGGTCCTGGGAACCGGGATCAAACCAGCGTGCGGGGGCGGGCGAGGTTCGCCTGGTTGACCAGGCGCACCCGGCCGGCCCGGTCCCGGGTGAGCCGCGCCATCTCCCGGTAGGTCTCGGCGAGGGCGAAGCGCAGCTCGCGTTCGACCATCGGGCGACCGAGCAGGTCCGGCGCCGCCGGCCCGTCCGCGGGGACGCCGCCCTCGGCAAGCAGGCCCAGGGCGGCGAGGAAGATGTCGCGGCGCAGTTCCGCGCGGCGTCGTTCGCCCAGGTCGAGCAGCGGATCGGCCAGGATCGCCGCCGCCCGCAGCAGGACCGCGCAACCGGCCGCCGGTGGGTGGGCCACGGGCGGCTGGCTCACCAGCACACCGATCATCCGCACCCGCGAGGCGGTGTAGGCGGAGGAGGAGCGCTGCACCCGCTGGTAGGCGTCGAGCCTGCCGCCGGGGTCGACCCGGCACCGGGCCAGGCCGAACGCGGCACTCGTCACGCCGGGATCGATGACGCACACGACGTCGAACAGTTCCGCCGCGCGCTCCCGCGCCGCTTCGCGTTCCGCGGCCGAACCGGCGCCCGCGGCCACCTCGGCGAGCGCGACGGCGAGGGCCAGGCGCGGCGCGATCTCCCCTGGGACCTGCGAGTACACCCGGTCGAAGGCCGCGACGGCGAGGCCCGGGCGCCGGCCGACCAGCGCCGCGAGCCCCCGGTACCAGTCGATGCGCCATTCGTGCGGGGCATCCGCGGTCGCCTCATCGAGTACCCGCCCCGCCGCCTCGAGCTGCCCGGCACGGATCGCGGCACGCGCCCGCGACAGCCGGACCTCGAAGGTCATCGGTATGATCGCCGCCAGCCGCGCGGTGAGCGCGTCGGGATCCTCGTCCGGCCCGGCGGACAACGCGGGCGCCCGCGGGTCGTCCGGGTCCACCCGTAGGTCGGGCAGCACCTCCCAGGGCGCGGGCGGCCCCGCCGGACCGGCCTCGCCCGTGGGGTGCCCGGCGGAGTCGAACCAGCGACTCGCCAACGGCGGCACCGGACCCTCCGTGCTCGCGACGATCTCGTAGAGCACCCCGACCAGCTCGTCGGTGAGTTCCGTGGTGCTCTGGAAGCGCCGCCGCGGGTCGGTCGCGGTCGCCCGGCGCAGCAGCCGGTCCAGCGACTCGAACTCCCGCAGCCGCGGATGGGCGCGGCGCGGGGGAAGCACGTGCCGGTAGGCGTCGACGAAACCGGGGAAACGCCCCAGGACCAGGCGGGCGAGGGTGCGGGCGACGGCGAAGATGTCCGTCGTCACCGTCGGTGTGGTCCGCTCGATCCCGCCGGGGCGTTCGCCATCGTCGTCGAGTTCGGGCGCCCGGTAGCCGGGGGTCGACAGGTAGCCGGAGACCCGGTCGTCGAGTCGGCGTGCCCCGCCGAGGTCGATCAGTTTCACGCCGGACGGCGTGATCATCACGTTGTCCGGTTTGAAGTCGCAGTACACCAGGCCCATTCGGTGCAGGTGGCCCAGCGCGGGCAGGACCCGCAGCAGATAGCGCAGGACGTCGGCGGCCGGCGGCGCACCAGGGCGCCCGTCCGGGCCGGCGGGTGCGGAGTCGGCCAGCGTCGTCAGCGAGATCCCGGGCACGTACTCCATGACGATGTAGTCCTCCCCGGCATGGGTGACGTAGTCGAGGATCTTCACGATCGCCGGGTGGGATACCGTCGTGAGAATCCGGCGCTCACCCTCCGCGATCCGCCGGGCCTCCGGGTTCGCCGCGTCGAGCAGGCCCTTGAGCACGACCCATGCCTGCACGTCGTCGCCACCGAGGTTGTCGTCGGTCGCGGCGTAGACCCAGCCGAGGCCGCCGTGGGCGATCACGCCGTGGACGGTGTACCGGCCGACCCGCTCGCCCGGTCGCAGCTTGACGGTGAACGAGTAGCGGTGTCCGCACTGATCGCAGGTGCCTTCCAGGGCGGCGGCGTCGTGCTCGTCCGGTCGGGCCACCGGTGCGCCGCACCCCGCGCACTCCCGCAGGGCGACGGGCACGCTCGGGGCTTCGAGTAGCGGCGGGGTCGCGCCGGGGGATGGTCCGACGCGCCGGGGCAGGCGCAGCGGGTCCCGGGGCACGCCGGGTGCGGGCCCGCCCCGCGGGCGGGTGATGGCGCGGGGGGTGGGGACGGCGGGGTCGGCGTCGTCCTCCCGGCCGTCGCCCGGACGGGCGGAGCCGGTGAAGCGGGCGCGGGTGGGTTCGGTCGGTTCGAGCCACCGTAGTGGCGCGGCCTCGGCGCGGGCGGTGCCACCGGGTTCGTCGGGATCCTGCCGGCCGTGTTCCACCATGGGCGTGCCTCTCGCCGCCGTGTTCGTCCCGCTGCCGGACCTGACCTCGCGGGACGCCCGCCGCTCCGATCCGTCCACACCCGGCGGGATCACCATCCGTGGTCGATCGGGTGCGCCAACAGCCTGCCACGGCCAGGTGGGCCCGTCGCGGTGGGAGAGGCCGCGGACACGAAGACCGGCGCGGTCGGCGCGCGTCCTGGGCGGACGAGTTCCTCGAACCCGCTCCGTGTGCGTCGGACGGCAGGCGCCCGCCTCGAAGGAAGAGTGGGCAATGACGGCGGGCTGTCACGGAAATCGATCCGTAGGTCGGCGCGGATCCTGACGAAACGGATTGGCGGCAAGCCGGCCAGGTCCAGATGTTCGGTGGGTCTTACCGTGAATCTCAGAATATTCGGAGACGCGGGCGGCAGTCGCGGGCCGGCCGGCCCGGAGCTATCGCGGCGAGCGCGATTTCTCGCGGTGGCCGAGAGTTTCAGGAGGCGGTGGGTTCGTCGAAGCCGCCGGGTTCGACGGCGAATCCACGCCACCGGGCCGCCGGTCGGCGGTGGTGGAGGCAGGTGTGGTGGGTCGCGCCCGGTCGGGGCACACGGCAAGGGGGGCGCCGGCCAGCCGCCCGGCGCCCCCCTTGCCGAGATGGGCGGCCCGGGGGGCGCACCGGGCCGCAGGTCAGTGGCGCACCGGCCGGCGGTTGGTCACGGCGCGGTAGACCAGCAGGGCGGCGATCGCACCGATGATCGACCCGATGAGCCCGGAGGGCTGGAACGCACCCTCGCTCAGGTCATGTCCGAACAGGATGTAACCGAGGAATCCGCCGATGAACGAGCCGACAAGGCCCAGGCCGATCGTGGCAGGAATGCCCATGGGGTCACGGCCGGGAACCAGAAGGCGGGCAACCGCCCCCGCGATAAGACCGAGAATAATGAAGCTGATGATGAACCAGAGCACGGTGACCTCCGCTGTCAGTGCCGGGGCCGGCGGCGGTGCCGGGGTGCGCCGCTTTCTTGTTCGCCGGGCTGTTCGACGAGAGATGTCCCCAAGGTCGACCCGGCCAAACTACCGATGTCGGGAAATGGTTCCCGCGGGCGGGAAGTCAGGTGATTCTGCCCTTCGGGTCACCCGTGCGGCGCGGCGAACGGGCGGTCCACCGGCCGTCGTCGCGGCGAACCTCGATGGCATGGTCGAAGCAGACGCTGACCAGCTCCGTGGTGACCACGTCGGCGACGGGCCCGGCGGCGAGCGACCGGCCGCCCCGCAGCAGCATCGCGTGACTCGTCGTCACCGGAAGGTCTTCGAGATGGTGGGTCACCAGCACGCTCGCCAGCTCGCCGACTTCCTCGGCCAGTGTCTCGACGCTCGCGAGCAGCCGCTCCCGGGCGGCGACGTCCAGGCCGGTCGCCGGCTCGTCGAGCAGCAGCAGCCTGGGCCGGGGCACCAGCGCCCGGGCGATGAGCGCGCGACCCCGCTCGCCCTGGGACAGCACGGGCCAGCGGGCGTCCCGCAGCGCGGCGATGCCGAGCAGGCCGAGCAGTTCCGCCACCCGTGTGCGCTCGTCGGCGGTCGGCGCCCACCGCGGGACGAGCTCGACGGTGCCCGTCGCCCCGGTGAGGACGACCTCCTCGACCGTCAGGGCAGAACGCAGCGGATGGCGCGGGTCGACGTGACCGATCCAGCCGCGCAACTGACGCACGTCCACCCGTCCGAGCCGGTGACCGAGCACGTCAACGCTGCCGTGGGTGGGATGGCGTAGCGCCGCGCACAGGCCCAGCAGCGTGCTCTTGCCCGCTCCGTTCGCGCCGAGCAACGCCCAGTGCTCGCCGGGGTGGACGGTGAACTCGATGTCGGCGAGCAGATGCCGGCCATCACGGACCAGACCCACCCCGGCGCAGCGCAGCACCGGCGCGTACACCGACCGTGCCGCGTCACCACCGGAGCGGGGCAACGGCGTCGCGTCGCGGTCGGGGCGCGACACCGACATGCCGGCGCTCATGTCCACTCTCCGCTGTTCGGCGGCCCCGCGGCCGCGGACCGAACGTCGGCGCCGGTGTCGGGCGCGGAGGTGGCGGTCGCGTGGGCGAGGACGGGAGCGAGGCGGGCGAGGCCTTCGGCGATGCGCGCCGGCGGGTTGGTGGTGAATGACAGCCGCAGCGTGTTGGGCGGCGGGGGACCGGCGTGGAACACCGCCCCCGGGACATAGGCGACCTTGTTCGTGAGGGCCGCGGGCAGCAGCGCCGCGGCGTCGAGACCATCCGGCAGGCGGGCCCAGACGAACATGCCGCCCTGCGGACGGGTCCAGTGACTACCGGCCGGCAGCGCGGTGGGCAGCGCGGCCAGCATCGCGTCGCGTCGTCGCCGGTAGGCGGCGCACACCGCGGCGAGGTGACGCTCGAGGTCGCCGTCGGCGAGGTAACGGGCGGCGGCCGCCTGGTCGATCGTCGAGGTGTGCAGGTCGGTGGCCTGCTTGGCGAGCACGCAGGCGCGCCGCAGCGGCGCCGGCGCGCGCAGCCAGCCCAGGCGCAGGCCCGGCGCGACCGTCTTGGACAGGCTGCCGAGCAGCACCGTGCGGTCGGCGGCGGCCGGGACGGTGGCGATCCAGGGCTGCGGTGTGCCCTCGAAGCGCAGGTCGCCGTACGGGTCGTCCTCGATGATCCACAGGCCGCGGCGAGCGGCGATGTCGGCGACGGCGTGGCGCCGCGCCGCGGTCATCGTCCGTCCGGTGGGGTTGTGGAAGGTGGGCACGAGGTAGAGCAGCCTGGGCCGGTGCTGGGTGAGCACCTCCTCGAGCCGGTCGGGCAGGATGCCGTCATCGTCGGTGGGTACGGCGACGACCCGGGCGCCGGCGAGGCCGAAGCACTGCAGGGCGGCCAGGTAGGTCGGCTCCTCGACGGCGACGACGTCTCCCGGCTGGAGCAGTGCGGCGGCGAGCAGGGTCAGCGCCTGCTGGGATCCGGTGGTGACGAGCAGGTCGTCGGCGTGCGTGGGCAGGCCGCGGCGGCCGAGGCGGGCGGCGAGCAGCGCGCGCAGGTCCGGGTCGCCCTCGGTGGTCGAGTACTGCAGGACCCGGCGGGGATCCTCGGCGAGGACCTGGTCGAAGGCGCGGCGCAGTCCCTGCGCGTCGAACAGTTCGGCGGCCGGCAGGCCACCCGCGAACGAGATCACCTCGGGGTCACCGGTCAGCGCGAGCAGGTCGCGCACGGGAGAGGTGCGCAGGGACCCGGCCCGGCCGGCGAGGTCAGGCAGGGCGGCGACAACGGTCATGACGGAACCGGACTCCTTGGAAGGCACGCGGTTGGTGGGCGCCGCGCCGGCCGCCGATTCCCGGCAGTCGACCGACGCGCGGCTCCGCCAGGGGCCGGGTCGCGGCGGGCGGGTCCACGCCGGGTCCGCAGGCGGACGCTGTGACTCCCACCCGGAACCCGGCATCCCAACATCTGGACAGATCCTCTCAGATGCTGGACGAACCCATGATAGCGCCTGTCCGGACGCGCCGGCACCCCTCGCCCTTCGCTCGGCGAGGACCGTTACGGTGAAGGGCAGCGACAAGGTCGTCAGTCAAGGCATGTCATCGCCGCGGGGCCACGGGTCACCAGGGCCCGCCGTCGCGAGCGCCCGGCGGCGAGTACCGCGAGGCAAGGCGAGGTGAGCGCGAGTGGCCAGCCATGCCCCGAGCGTGCGGGCCGATGGGCGGCGCGCTGGTCGTCGGCCGGCCACGAGCGCCGCGGAGCTCGAACATCTCGCTCTACGGATGTTCACCGACCAGGGCTTCGAGGAGACCACGGTCGACGACATCGCCCGCGAGGCCGGGATCGGGCGGCGCACCGTCTTCCGTTACTTCCCGTCGAAGAACGATCTCGCGTGGGGGAACTTCGACGCGCATCTCGAGGTCATGCGTGCGGCGCTGGCGGGCGCGCCGTCGGACGAACCCCTGCTGGCCGTCCTGCGCCGGGCGATTCTCGACTTCAACACCTATCCTGCGGCGGAGGGCGCCTGGCTGCGCCGGCGCATGATGCTGATCCTCGGCACGCCCGCTCTGCAGGCGCATTCGACGCTTCGCTTCGAAAGCTGGCGTGGGGTCGTGGCGGAGTTCGTCGCCCGCCGGGTCGGCGGGCCCGCGGGTGCCCTGCTGCCGCAGGCGGTCGCGGCCGCTCACCTCGGTGTCGCGGTGACGGCGTACGAACAGTGGCTGCGCGCCGACGATGCGGATCTGGTCGGGATCCTCGCCGAGGCGCTCGACCTGCTTGGGACCGGTTTCGCGGCGTTGTGACGTCCGGTCCGCCACCCGGCCCGCGGGACCCCCCCCACGTCGAATGCGGAGAGTAGTTAACTGGCGGTTCATGGCTCTGGCATGACGGCCGGTGAGCTGCCAGGCTGTCTACCCATCAACGCGAACCGGTGACTCTGAGCAGTCGCTGGCTGGTGGGAGGAACCACTCGATGGCAGGAACGAGCTCCACGAACGGCGCCGACCCGGGCGCCGTCGGCACGCGCTCCACCACCGGTGCCCTGATCAGCCCGACCTTCGTCTCGCCGACGCCGTTCCCAGCCGTGGACGGGGCGTCCTGGCGACCGCCCGCGAAGCCCGACGGCGAGCGGCGCACGGCCGGCTCGGCCGGCGACGCCCAGACCGGCGGTCCCGGCGCGACACCGGCCGGCACCGGGTCACTGGCCGCGGGTGAGGCCCGGGGAACTCCGGCGGGGTCCGCCTCGGAACCCGCCGCGCCCACCCGTTCCAGTGCCGGTGAGAAGCGACCAGGCGCAACGACGAGGTCCAGCTCCACCGGCGCCGCGGCCACCAGGTCCGCCGCCGGGAAATCCGCCGCCGTCAGGTCGAGGGCGCCCGCGCCCGCGGCCGTCAAGCCCACCGCCGTCACCTCCGGCGCCGAGAGGGCGGGCGCGGCGAACAGTGGCACCGCTGCGGGCAGCACCGCTGCGGGCAGCACCGCGAAGGACGGTCTCGGGAGGAGCGGCACGGCCATGGCCGGCACCGCCCAGGCTCGCCCTGTCAAGACCAGCACCTCCAGGGCTGACACCGTGAGAGCCAGCACCGGGAAAGCCGGCACCGCCCAGGCGAGCGCCGCGAAAGCCAGCACTGCCAAGGCCAGCACTGCCAAGGCCAGCACTGCCAAGGCCAGCACTGCCAAGGCCAGCACTGCCAGGGGTGGCATCGCGGCAACGGGTGGTGTGACGAAGGCTGGTACGGCCCGGAGCGGCGCCTCCAGCCCAGGCGCCGGCACGACCAGGACCGGTGTCCCCAGGACGCCGACGGCGAAGTCCAGCGCCGCGAAGTCCAGCGCCGCGAAGTCCAGCGCCGCGAGGTCTACCGCGACGGAGGCCAGCACCGCGGGAGCGAGTACGGCGAAGGCGAGCACGGCGAGGATCGGCACCGCCGCGGCGCGCCGGACCACAGGTACGAAGACCACCGGCTCGTTGGCGACGACGGCCGCTACCACCGGTGGTCATACCATGGCGGCGGGGGCACGAGGACCGTCCGGCCGGGCCGGGACCGCGCCGTCGGGCGGCATGAAGCCCGCCGGGCGCACGGCGCCCCGCC
>NZ_JALKFU020000183.1 GCF_023242965.2 Frankia sp. AgKG'84/4 | reverse complement strand
CGCCGGCGAAGCGCCGGGCGGGTCGGGTCACCCGGGTGGGGCTCGCCGGGCGGGTCAGGCGGGGCGTCGCGCTCACGCCGGCACCTCCATCGCCCAGGAGCGGGGCGCGTCGCGGGCGAAGTAGCGGGCGGTGACCTCGGCGCTGACCGAGGAGCAGGTGCTCTGCAGGGCGGACAGCAGGTCCGGCATGTCGGCGACGAGGTCGTCGACACTGTGGAACTCCAGATCGGTGCGGGTGCGTCCGACGAGGCGCCGGGCGGCGTCGTCGACGGTGGACCGGGCGCGGCCGCGGCCGCCGTCGAGCTCGGCGAGGATCTGCTCGGCCAGGGCCAGCGACCAGTACACCGAGCGCGGGAAGAGCCGGTCGAGCAGCAGGAACTCCGAGACCCGGGCGGCGTCGACCGCACGGCGATAGGTGCGCAGGTAGGCCTCGTGCGCGCCGCAGGAGCGCAGCAGGCTGATCCAGCTCTGCGAGTGCGGATGGTCGCTGATGCTCGACGACAGCAGCCGCGAGGTCATGTCGACCCGTTCCAGGCTGCGGCCCAGCACCAGGAACCGCCAGCCGTCGTCGCGGGCGAGGGTCGCGTCAACCAGGCCGGCGAGCATCGCGGTGCGCTCGCGCACGTAGCGGAAGAACACGTGCGGGCCGAGCCGCCGCGCCAACTCCTCCGTATGCGGAAGGTCGTTCCAGGTGGCGTTGAGGCACTCCCAGACGTCGCTGGAGACGACCACCCGGGCGCCGCGGGCGTTCTCCCGCGCCGAGGACAGCGCCCCGGTGATGCTGAACGGCCGCGCCGGGTCGTAGCAGAGGATCTCGAGGACCTGCCGGGAGTCGACGCGCTGGGCGGACTCGGCGGGCTGGCCCATCGCCGCGAGCAGCTCCCGCCCGGCGGACGCCCCGTCCAGCCACGGGTCCTCGAGCACCCGGTGGACGTGCACGTCGAGGATCCGGGCGGTGGACTCGGCCCGCTCCGCGTACCGGCCGATCCAGAACAGCGACTCGGCGATCCGGCTCAGCATGGCGCGCTCCCGCAGGACGGGCCCGCTACCGGCGTGACCGCCGACACCGGGCCGGACTGTTGCTGCTGCTGTTGCTGTTGGCGATCGGAGGAGACGGGGCCGACGTCCGGTCCGGTGGCGGGGCGGGCCGCAGCGGCGGGTGAGCGGCCCAGCGGCAGGCCCGGTTCGCCACCGGTGCGCTCGGCGGCGAGCACCCAGGTGTCCTTCGACCCGCCGCCCTGGCTGGAGTTCACGACCAGGCTGCCGCGCGGCAGCGCGACCCGGGTCAGCCCGCCGGGCAGCACCCAGACCCGGCTGCCGTCGTTCACCGCGAACGGGCGCAGGTCGACGTGACGCGGGCCGAGCCGGTCATCGACGAGGGTCGGCGACGTCGACAGGCGCACCACCGGCTGGGCGATCCAGCCGCGGGGGTCGTCGCAGACCCGCGCCCGCAGCTCGGCGAGCTCACTGTCGCTGGCCTGCGGGCCGATCACGATGCCCTTGCCCCCCGAGCCGTCGACGGGCTTGACCACCAGGCGGTCCAGCCGGTCGAGCACGTAGGCGCGCTGGTCGGGATCCTCCAGCCGGTAGGTGTCGACGTTCGCCAGGACCGGCTCCTCGCCGAGGTAGTACCGGATCAGCTCGGGGACGTAGGTGTACATCAGCTTGTCGTCGGCGACGCCGTTGCCGATCGCGTTCGCGATCGTCACGTTCCCGGCGCGGGCGGCGTTGACGAGGCCGGCGACGCCGACCGACGACTCGGGCCGGAAGTGCACCGGGTCGAGCCAGTCGTCGTCCACCCGGCGGTAGAGGACGTGCACCGGCTGGTCGCCCTCGGTGGTGCGCATCGTCACCTTGTTGTCGCGGACCGACAGATCCCGGCCCTCGACCAGCTCCACGCCCATCTGCCGGGCGAGCAGCGCGTGCTCGAAGTACGCGGCGTTGTAGACACCCGGGGTGAGCACGACGACCGTCGGGTCGGCGATCTCCGGCGGCGCCGCGGCGCGCAGTGCGTGCAGAAGGTGGGTCGCGTAGTCGGCGACGGGACGGACCCGGTGGGTCGCGAACAGCTCCGGGAACACGCGGGTCATCGCGCGGCGGTTCTCGATGACGTAGCTGACCCCGGACGGCACCCGGACGTTGTCCTCCAGCACCCGGAAGCCGCCGGCCTCGTCCCGGACGAGATCGATGCCGGACACCTGCGCGCGCACCCCGTTCGGCGGGTCGATGCCGTGCGCCGCGCGGTGGAAGTGGGCGCTGGTCAGCACCAGGCGGCGCGGCACGATGCCGTCCGCGAGCACCTGCGCCGGGCCGTAGATGTCGGCGAGGAACGCCTCGAGCGCCAGGACCCGCTGGGTGACACCGCGCTCGATCACCGACCACTCGCTGTCGGACACCAGCCGCGGCACCAGGTCCAGCGGGAACGGCCGTTCCTCGCCGAACAGGTTGAAGGTGATGCCCGCGTCCCGGAACGCCCGGTCGAGGGCGACCTTGCGGGCCGCCAGGTCCGCGCTGGTCAACGGTTGCAACGCGTCATAGAGAGCGGTGTACACCTCACGAGGCGTGTTCGACGCCTCGAACACCTCGTCCCAGGCCGCGGTCGCAGCCGCTTCCGCCGGATAACCCTCGAACAGGTCCGCCACGGGCCAGAGCGTAAGGTCTCGTTGTTACTTCCGCATGACGCGCGGGCCCGCGTTCCGCGCGGCGGCGGCCGCCGGAGCCCGCTGCCGGGTGCCCGTGACCTGCGGCGCTCCCGAGATCCGCGGCAGGTTCGCGGCTGCGGGCCCGTGTCGTCGGCTCGGCGCGACGCGCGGTGGGCGGGGACCTGACCCGCCCGTCCCCCGGACGCGGGACGATGTCCGTCCCAGGTCCTTCCCGACCGTCCCCATCCCGTCGTGCGCCGATGCACGAGGGCCGACCGAAAGGCCGCACGATGTCGACGTTGCTGGTGACCGGAGCCGCCGGGTTCATCGGGTCGAACTTCGTCCGCTACTGGCGCGAGCGGCACCCGGCGGACGCCGTCGTGGCGTACGACGCGCTGACCTACGCGGGCCTGCGGGAGAACCTCACCGACGTCGCGGAGCGCGTCACCTTCGTCCACGGCGACATCCGCGACCGCGAGCTCGTCGAGTCCACGCTGCGGGAGAACTCGGTGGACGTGGTGGTGAACTTCGCCGCCGAGTCCCACAACAGCCTGGCGATCCTGCGCCCCGGCGACTTCTTCTCGACGAACGTGATGGGCACGCAGACGCTGCTGGAGGCCGCCCGGACCGTCGGCGTCGCCCGCTTCCACCAGATCTCCACCTGCGAGGTCTACGGCGACATGGACCTCAACGACCCCGGCGCCTTCACCGAGGACGCCCCCTACCTGCCGCGCACCCCGTACAACGCGGCGAAGGCCGGCTCCGACCACGCGGTGCGCGCCTACGGCTTCACCTACGACCTGCCCGTGACGATCACGAACTGCTCGAACAACTACGGGCCGTACCAGTTCCCGGAGAAGGTCATCCCGCTGTTCGTGACCCGGGCGTTGCAGGGCGAGCAGCTCCCGCTGTACGCGTCGACGACGAACCGCCGCGAGTGGCTGCACGTCATGGACCACTGCCGGGCGATCGACGCCGTGCTCGACCGCGGCCGCGTCGGCGAGACCTACCATGTCGGCTCCGGCGTGGAGGCCGACATCGAGACGATCGCCGACACGGTGCTCGCCGAGCTTGGCCTGCCGGCATCGCTGAAGACGATCGTGCCGGACCGCCCGTCCCACGACCGCCGCTACCTGCTGGACTCCACCAAGCTGCGGACCGAGCTGGGCTGGTCCCCGCTGATCGACTTCACCGAGGGCATGCGCTCGACGATCCACTGGTACAAGGAGAACGAGTCCTGGTGGCGCCCGCTACTCGGCCGCTCCCCCGTCGCCGAGACCGCCTGGCAGAGCTGACCCCACAGCGCCCTGGCAGGACCCGCACCGGCCCCGGCGGACCCGAATTCGACCGTTCGGGGCCACCTACGCGATGGTGCTGTTCTGCGACGCCGGCGACACCCCGGTCCGCGGCACCGTCTACGAGGTCCAGCGCGGCCGCGACCGGCGCAAGCTGGCATCGTGGAAGCTCTACGTCGGACATCTCGAGAGCGAGTTCCGGGTAACGGCCTCGCTCGTCGTGTTCGTACCGGATCCGGCCGTGGCCCGCTGGTACCACCACCAGATCGCGTCGGACACGCGCAGCGGCGCGCGGTTGTGCCCGCGGTTGTTCAGCGCGACGGACCTACCGTTGGTCGTGGAGATAAAGGCGGCGCGGACCCGCCCGGCGCCATCCGCGGGTATCGGTGGCGAAGGCGACAAAGGGTGATAATACTGGCACGGTGAGCGCCGATGGTTCGTGATCACCTCGCAAGCGGCCCGGACCTTCCGCAGTCACCGACTCCGCCCCGCGCACACTCGGAGGAATCACGGCTCGAGTCGAAGTTGGACGCCCTCGACCGGGCCGCGCTCCGGTTCCGCGACAGCAGCCCCGACGACGATGGCGACAACGGCCCCGCCGCCGAAGGCCGCGACAGCAGCGGCCGCCGAGACGACGCCCCTCGGGATGGCGGCGGACTCGGCTTTGCTGAAGGTGAGCAACGGGCGGCGCCGTCCGACAGGTTCAACGCCCTCACCCGCTGGGCGCGGCGTCGCGACGAACCGCCGGTTCCGGCGGAGCGCCAACCGCCGGGGGACGAGAACCGACCGGAAACTCCGCTGGACCGCAAACTCGCGCTCCTCGACGAGGCCGCCGCCAGATCGACGGAACCCGTTGAACGGGAAAGCACCGACTCACCCCGGACGATGACCCAGGCGGACTTCTGGCGACGGCACCCCGACGAGTACATCCCACCCGGCCGTGAGGCCCGACGACCAGACGCAGCCGAACCCTTCCGAAATCCCCGCGACTGGGTCGCCGACATCAACCCTGACCGCCGCACTCCGGGCCGCGACAACAACTGCGGAGAATGCACCCGGGCGACCGAGCTCAGTTGGCGCGGGTTTCCCGCTGTGTCCGCCGCCTACGGAATTCCGAACTCACCTGGCGAGACTGACGACCGCATGGAGGAGTGGTCGCGGACCAACCTGGAACCGCGAAGTTTCGACCAGGTGGCAGCCCGGCTGACCGACGATGGCCATGGAGCCTCCGCGCTGGTCGCGGTCAGCTGGCGAGGGCAGGGGGGCGGCCACTGGTTCAATATGGTGAACTATAATGGCGAGATTCTTGCCGTCGACAGTCAGCGTGGCCGGGTGGAGGAATGGCCACCTTCCCGCCGAGGCATCGGGTTCGATGAGAGCATGATCACCGAGTCATTGGCCGTCACCTTCGACCCAGACGGGCGTATCACCTGAGGAGCAGCATGATTGAAAGTGCTACCGCATTCTCACTTGCGACCGAATATCTTGGTCGGCCGCGCGATGACGCGGAAAAGCCATGGCGTCTGGTCGAGTTCCCCGAGGGGTGGCTGGTCAGGCAGGATCTTCCTGGGAGAGGCGGCGCCGCCGTGGTGATCGAACGCTCCTCGGGAAAGATCAAACGCTTTCCCTCCTACGTTCCGCCGGTGCTGATCTGCGACGATTACGCGTCGGTCGTGAACGAGGGTGACGAGGTGCCGGTCGCTGGCGGTCCATCCTGAGCTGATTCTGGACGTCGCCGTACGGTCGGCACCGGCGGCCCGCGCTGGCGGGGTTAGCCGCCCGCGACGGAGGCGTAGAGGGCGGCGGTGCGGTCGGCGACGGCGGCCCAGCCGAACTCGTGCACGGCGCGCTCGCGGCCGGCGCGGCCCATCGCGGTCGCGCGGGCCGGGTCGGCGAGCACGGTGTTGACGGCGTCGGCGAGGGCGCGGGGGTCGTCCGGGGGGACGAGCAGGCCGGTGGTGCCGTCGTCGACGACCTCGGGGATGCCGCCGACGCGGGAGGCGACGACGGCGGTGCCGCAGGCCATCGCCTCCAGGTTCACGATGCCCAGCGGCTCGTAGACCGACGGGCAGACGAACACGGTGGCGTGGCTGAGCAGCTGGATGACCTCGGGCTTGGGCAGCATGCCGTCGAGCCAGACGACGCCGTCGCGCTCGGCGCGCAGGCCGTCGACCAGCGCGGACGTCTCCGCGAGCAGCTCGGGGGTGTCGGGGGCGCCGGCGCAGAGCACGAGCTGGGCGCGGCGGTCGATCGAGGCCGCGGCGCGCAGCAACACCGGCAGGCCCTTCTGCCGGGTGATCCGCCCGACGAAGATCACCATCGGGCGTTCGGGCTCGATGCCGTACTTCTCCAGCACGTCGGTGGCCGGGTCCGGGTGGTACTCCTCGGTGTCGATGCCGTTGCGGATGACGTGCACCCGCGCGGGGTCGACCGCGGGGTAGGCGTCGAGGATGTCCGCGCGCATCCCGGCGCTGACCGCGACGACCGCCGCCGCCGACTCGATGGAAATCCGCTCGGCCCACGACGACAGCCGGTAGCCGCCGCCGAGCTGCTCGGCCTTCCACGGCCGGTGCGGCTCGAGCGAGTGCGAGGTCATCACATGCGGCACGCCGCCGAGCAGCGCGGCGAGATGCCCGCCGAGGTTCGCGTACCAGGTGTGCGAGTGGATCACGTCGGCGCCGACGGCCGCCGCCGCCATCGACAGGTCCACCGAGATCGTCCGCAGCGCCTCGTTCGCCCCGTCGAGCGCCGCCCACGGCCGGTGCGCGCTGACGGCGGCCGTGCCCGGGGCCGGGGCGACCTCGACGACTGCCCCACCCCCGGCGCTGCCGACGCCATACCCGAGTCCGGCCTCGACCACCGCCGCGAGCGCGGAAGGCCCGCGACCTTCACGGTGGACGGTGAGCTCGACCAGCCGGGCGAGTTCCCGGGCCAGGTACTCGACGTGCACACCCGCCCCGCCGTAGACGTCCGGGGGGAACTCGCGGGTGAGCAGCGCGACGCGCATGAACGGCATCTCTCCATCGACGGGACGGACGGGACGGACGGGACGGACGGGACGGACGGGTCCGGCCGGGCAGGTTGATCCCGGCGTGCCGGAGGACTACTCGGTGACGGTGATGCCCTTACCGACCACGGTGATGCCCTGTTCGCTGACGGTGAATCCGCGGGCGCGGTCGCGGGCCTTGTCGACTCCGACGTGGACGCCCGGCAGGACACGGACGTTCTTGTCCAGGATCGCGTCGCGAACCACCGCACCGCCGCCGACGACGGCGTTGTCCAGGATCACGGCGCGGTCGACCTCGGACCACGAGTGCACCCGCACACCCGGCGAGAGCACCGACGAGCGCACCGTACCGCCGGAGATGATCACACCGTTGCTGACGATGCTGTTCATCGCGCAGCCCGTGCGCGCCGGATCGTCGTGCACGAACTTCGCCGGGGGCAGCGACGGCACGCTCGTGAAGATCGGCCATTCCCGGTTGTACAGGTTGAACACCGGGTCGAGCGCGCACAGGTCCATCTGCGCGTCGAAGTAGGAGTCGATGGTGCCGACGTCGCGCCAGTAGCCGTGGTCGCGCTCGGTGGTGCCCGGCACGTCGTTGGCCGAGAAGTCGTAGACCTCGGCGGCGCGCTGCGCGACGAGCATCGGGATGATGTCGCCGCCCATGTCGTGCCGGCTGTCCTCGTCGACGGCGTCCTTGCGCAGCGCGTCGATGAGAGCGTCGGTGGAGAACACGTAGTTGCCCATCGACGCGAACGTCTCGTCGGGGCTGTCCGCGAGGCCGGGCGGATCCGCGGGCTTCTCGAGGAACCCCTCGATGGTCCGGCCGTCGCGCGCCGTCTGGATCACGCCGAAGGCGCTGGCCTCGGCGCGCGGCACCCGCAGGCCGGCGACGGTGACCCCGGCGCCCGACGCCAGGTGCTGGGCGACCATCTGGCGCGGGTCCATCCGGTACACGTGGTCGGCGCCGAAGACGACGACGATGTCAGGATCCTCGTCGTAGACGAGGTTGAGGGACTGGTGGATGGCGTCGGCGCTGCCGGCGAACCACTGCGGCCCGAGGCGCTGCTGCGCCGGCACCGGGGTGACGTAGTTGCCCAGCAGGTTGCTCATCCGCCAGGTCGTGGTGATGTGCCGGTCAAGGCTGTGGCTCTTGTACTGCGTCAGCACGGCGATCCGCAGATAGCCGCCGTTGACCAGGTTGGACAGCACGAAATCGATCAACCGGTACAGACCGCCGAAGGGAACGGCGGGCTTCGCCCGGTCAGCCGTCAGCGGCGCAAGCCGCTTGCCGGCCCCCCCGGCCAGTACCAGTCCGAGAACCCGTGGGCTCGGCACGGACGGCTCCTGTCTCCACGGCGCGATAGGACGACGACCTGCGGTTTTGTACCCCTCTGGCCGGCAGGAAACCTCGCCGTGCCGGCCCGGTTTCCACGAGATGTCCCACATCACCGCTGGTCGCCACTTGCGACCCTACAAGTCCGCCTCGCCGGTATCGCCGCCGGTGTCCACCCGTGCCCCACCTGGGCTACGCCCCGGTGACGCGCCGACTCAGGCACCCCCGAGGACCCCCCGCCGCGTGTTGTCCACGAGCTCCAACCGATGCCGTCCCACCACAGCGCCGGCCAGGCTGATCCCATCGGGATCTTCCCTCAGTTTCGGTCCGCGCCTGGCTTGCGCCGATCGGCGACGTGACGCCGATCCGGAACAGTGCCGCCACATTCCGAACCTGGGGTGTCGCGCGGGCGTCATGGTTCGTAGCCGACTGTGCGGGCCGGCGTCCCTCCGAACGTGGTGCGATGACAAGTGCCGATGCATTCTTCCGGACGAAACGTCGCGCTCGGCGTCGAGGTTCTCGGCGACCCTCGCACATCGTCACCGGCGCCCACGTTGTCTCCCGAGGAGTTCGCCATGTCGTTCCCTCTCCCGCCTTCCCGCCGATTTGCCACCGCGCTGGCTGTCACCGGCGTTCTCGCCTGCGCGGGTTGCGGCGCCAGCGCCGAAGCACCGGCGTCGGCCGGGGGCGTCACCGTCCGGCCGGCGACCGTCCGGCCGACGACCGTCCAGCCGGCGACCGGGTCGGCCGGGCAGGACCCGGCCTCGATCTCCCCCACCCAGCCCGGGGCTGGAG
>NZ_JALKFU020000182.1 GCF_023242965.2 Frankia sp. AgKG'84/4 | reverse complement strand
GACCTGGCCGGCGCCCGGGCGCCCAGCGGGTCGGCGCTGGCCCGGCGGGCGGGGCGGACGTGGGCCGGCCGCGTGCAGGCCGTCCTCGGGGTACCGCGTCAGGGTCATGCCGGTGACGATGGCCGGGAATCCTGGGAGTTCCCTGTGAGGAACCTCAGAGCTCGCCGGGACTTCGAGCCGGCCGGGGCGGGCGGCCACCGGCCGTACCGTTCGCCGGCGGATCAGGTACGGCCGACCTTTTCAGCGCCGCAGCGGCTCGGGAATTTCCACTGGTAGTTCTTCACGAGGGATCCGGCGACTTTTCCGGCGCGGCGGGCGAAGGCTGCGGGGTATTGTGTGAATCTCGGCGGACGGAGGTTTGTGGTGACGAGCACGACACATTCGACCGAAAAGCACCCGCGCGTTCCCCCGCACCGACCGGTGGCAGTTGGTCACCGCCGGGGATCACTGCGCATCGACACCTACGAACTCGGCGGCCATCAGGTCTGGGTGGCCACCGACGACGTCGGCGTGGTCGCGCTCGCCGGCAACCGCAAGGAACTCGACGACGTCCTCGCCCTGACCGGGGGGTAGCGGACCGGGGGGCAGCGGACCGGGGAGTATCGGAAGGAGCGCGGCCCGGAACTCGCTGTGGGCCGCGCTCCAACGGGTCCGTTGCCGGTCAGTCAGCGGCGACGTCGCCGGTCCAGACCCAGTCGCGGATCTCCGGCAGGTCCTCCAGGTGCTCGCGCACGTAGTCGTGGTGCCTGGCCAGCTGTGACTCGCAGTGCGTGACCAGCCGGTCGGTACCGGGTCGGGTGGTGCGGGCGAACTCCACCGCCAGGCGAGCCAGGTGATAACGGCTGACATTATTGCGCACGACCATGTCGAACGGGGTCGTGGTGGTGCCCTGCTCCATGAATCCGCGAACATGGAAACGCTGCGGATTCGTCCGGCCGTGCAGCAGCTGGTGCACCGCCCGGCTGTAGCCGTGGAAGCCGACGACGACATCCGTCGAATCCGTGAAAAGTGCGCGGAACATCGGGTTGGAAAAGCCGTGCGGATGCAGGTCCGCACGCAGCAACGCCATCAGATCGATGATGTTCACGACCCGGACGGCGAGGCTCGGCACGAACCGGCGCAGCAGCTCGGCGGCAGCCAGGATCTCCATCGTGGGCACGTCCCCGATGCCGGCCAGCACGACATCGGGCTCGCGACCGTCCTGGAACTCGGTGCCCGCCCAGTCCCACACCGAGCCGCCGCGGGCGGCGTGTTCGGCCGCCTCGTCCGCCGTCAGGTACTGCAGGTGCGGCTGCTTGTCGGCGACGAGCAGGTTCACGTGGTCGCGGCTGCGCAGGCAGTGGTCGGCGACGCTGAGCAGGCTGTTCGCGTCCGGCGGCAGCCACACCCGCACGACCTGCCCGGACAGGGAGACGGCGGTGTCGATGAGCCCGGGCCCCTGGTGGGAGAAGCCGTTGTGGTCGTTGCGCCAGCAGGTGCTGGTCAGCAGCACGTTCAGACTGGGCACGGGCGCCCGCCAGGCCAGCCGCGCGCTTTCCTGCAGCCACTTGGTGTGCTGGATCAGCATCGAGGCCGAGACCATCGCGAACGCCTCGTAGGTCGCGAACAGCCCGTGCCGGCCGGTGAGCGTGTACGCCTCCAGCCAGCCCTCGCAGAGATGTTCGGAGAGCACCTCCATGACCCGCCCGGACGGGGAGACCCGGTCGTCGAGCGGGTCGATCGGCGCGACCATACAGCGGTCGGTGACCTCCAGGATCGCGCCGAGGCGGTTGCTGGCGAGCTCGTCGGGGCTGAACACCCGGAAGGTCGTCGGGTTCGCCCGGTAGACCTCGCGCAGCAGCTCCCCGAGCGCCCGGGTGGTCTCATACGGGTCGGCGCCGCGGCGCGCCGGATCGATGGCGAGCGCGTGGTCACGCCAGTCGGGCAGCGTCAGCGCCACGGTGCGCAGCCCGCCGTTGGCGTAGCTGGTCGCGCCGAGGCGGCGGTCCCCGCGCGGCGCGAGCGCGGCGAGTTCGCCGACGAGGCGCCCGGCATCGTCGAAGAGCTCCTCCGGCCGGTAGGACCGCAGCCACGCCTCGAGCTGGGCGAGATGGGCGGGGTTGTCCCGCACCCCGGATAGCGGCACCTGGTGGGCGCGGAACGTGCCCTCCATCCGCACGCCGTCGACCTCCCGCGGACCGGTCCAGCCCTTCGGGGTGCGCAGCACGATCGCCGGCCAGCGCGGCGTGTCGCGCACGATCGCGCCGGGCGCGCGGGCCTCGGCCTGGATCCGCCGGATCGACCGGTACGCCTTCGCCAGCGCCGCGGCGAAGTCCCGGTGCACGGCCCGGACGTCGTCGCCCTCGACCCAGAGGACCTCGTAGCCGTGGCCGGCGAGCAGGGTGCTGACCTGCTCGCGGGAACGCCGACCGAGCACCGTCGGGTTCGCGATCTTGTACTGGTTGAGGTTGAGGATGGGCAGGACGGCGCCGTCATGTACCGGGTTGAGGAAGGTGATGCCCTTCCAGCTGCCCTCCAGCGGCCCGGTCTCGGCCTCGCCGTCGCCGACGACGGCGGCGACCAGCAGGTCGGGGTGGTCGAAGGCGGCGCCGAAGGCGTGCGCGAGCGCGTAGCCGAGCTCTCCGCCCTCGTGGATGGACCCCGGGGTCGGTGCGCTGACATGGCTCGGGATCCCGCCCGGCGTGGAGAACTGGGTGACCAGCCGGACCAGGCCGGCGGTGTCCGCGCTGACCTGTGGGTAGATCTCCGAGTAGGTGCCCTCGAGGTAGGTGTTCGCGACGAGGGCCGGCCCGCCGTGACCCGGCCCCGCCACATAGAGCACCTCCTGACCGGTCCGTGCGATCAGCCGGTTCAGATGGGCGTAGACCAGGTTGAGCGCAGGTGAGGTGCCCCAGTGGCCGAGTAGCCGGGGCTTGATGTGTTCGGCCCTCAACGGCTCGCGCAGCAGCGGGTTCGCCCGCAGGTAGATCTGGGCGACGGTCAGGTAGTTCGCGGCGTTCCAGTAGGCGATCACCTGGTCACGTTCCGGGCCGTCCAGCTCGGTCAGCGGGCTGTCCCGCTCGGCGAACGCGGAGTGTGCGGTCATGAGGTCCCTCACGATGTGTCATGCCGACGGTTGGAGTGTCCTGGAGCTGATCCTCTGGCGCCGTGTCGATGCCTGCGCTGCCGCACGCCCGTGCCTACGGAGTCAACGCGGCCGTGCGTACCGCGAGGACCCCGGGGATAGCCCGGATCAGAGCGCGGAGCAGGTCGGGGACGGCGGCCGCGGGCCCGGCCAGGACGACCTCTCCCTCGGTCACCTCCACCGTCGGTGTCACGTTGGCATACCAGTCGGCGAGGACCTGCCGGACGTCGGCGGCGATGTCGCTGTCTGGCCTGGTGAGCAGTCGCACCAGATCACGGCGGCTCACCAGGCCGACGAGCCGGTTGCGGTCGTCGAGGATCGGCACCCGGGTGAGCTGCGCGGAGAGCATGATCCGCGCGACGTCGGCCAGGTCCGCGTCGGCTCTGGCAGCGACCGCCGGAGTCGACATGATCTCTCCCACCGTCTGCGGCGCGTTCGGCGCGACCGCCAGGTCCCGGCGGGCGTGCAGGCGCGGGTCCGGGGCTGAGCCGGCCCGGACCAGATCCGCCTCGGTGATCATTCCTACCAGTGCGCCGTCGGCGTCCACCACGGGAAGCCCCCGGATGTCCCGCCGCATCAGCAGCGCCGCCGCGTCCCGCAGCGAGACCTCCGGTGTCACCACGCACACGTTCCCCGTCATCACGGCATCGGCGCGCATCACGATCCTCCCTCGTCCGGCTCGCTGCCCGTTCCCGACCCGCGCGCAGCGGCCGCGAACGTTACCTCGGGATCACTCAGGGGCAGTCCCGCACCGTCATACACCGCGGCGCCGAGGTCCCGCAGCCGGCGGGCGCCGGCCCGTAGATGGTGGGCGCACAGAAAGATCTCCTGCTCCGGCCCGGGGCCGTCGACCCGCAGGACGACCCGCGCGACCGGCTGGGCCGGGCAGCAGCAGGCCCGCACCGCCGCCCCGATCGGCGGCGCGCAGGCGACCCGGGCCTGCCTGGCGGGATCCGGCGGACCGGTCACGTCCTGAGGACGGGATTCGGAGTGGACGCGCCAGGCGCCGAGGAGGCTCATGGGTACAACACTGATCCTCCGCGCTACGCGGAACGACGGTCGTAGGTCCCCCTCCGGACCGACGAACGGCCCTGCCCGTGACGACGATCGGCGCTTCGTCCCCTGCTGGCGACGGCCGCACGCGGCAGGCAAGGGCAACCGCTGCCCGGCGCAATCCGCAAGGTGACGAACGTCCTGTCGCCGGGGATCGTTGGGCGCCCGCGGCCCGGTCGGCGGTGGACTGTTCCGGCTGTGCCCAGCGGGGAAGACTGAACACATGATCACGCGCTTGGCCACGGGAGGGGGTCCCGCCGCCCCGGGTCGGGCCGCGCTGGTGGAGACCCATACCGCCACCCTGATCTTCCTCGGTGACCGGGTGTACAAGGTGAAAAAGCCGGTCGACCTGGGTTTCCTGGACTTCCGGACGGTCGAGGCCCGCCGTCGGGCGTGCGAGGCGGAGGTGGCGCTCAACCGGCGGCTCGCACCGGACGTCTACCTGGGCACCGCCGAGGTGACCGGGCCCGATGGGCGCTGCTGCGACCACATGGTAGTGATGCGCCGGCTGCCGCCCGAGCGCCGGCTGGCGGCGCTGGTCACCGCGGGCGGCGAGGTGGCCGGGCCGGTGCGGGACACGGCGCGGCTGCTCGCGTCGTTCCACTCCCGATGCGGCACCTCCGCGGAGATCACCGAGCTGGGTGGGGTGGCGACACAGCGCCGGCTGTGGGCTGACAGCCTGGCCGCCGTGACCCCGTATGTGGGAGAGGTGCTGCCGCCGACAAGCGTGGCCGAGATCGAACATCTGGCCCTGCGTTACCTCGACGGCCGCGACGCGCTGCTGCGGGAGCGCCAACGGTCGGGCCTGGTCCGGGACGGCCACGGCGACCTGCTCGCCGATGACATCTTCTGCCTCGACGACGGTCCACGGGTCCTCGACTGCCTGGAGTTCGATCCGCAGCTGCGGGCCGGAGACGTGCTCGCCGACGCCGCGTTCCTGGCCATGGACCTGCAGCGGCTCGGACGGGCGGACCTCGCCGAGCTTTTCCTCTCCTCCTACCGCGAGTTCTCCGGTGAGCACCATCCTCGGTCGCTGGAGGACCTCTACGTCTCCTACCGGGCGTTCGTGCGGTGCAAGGTGGCGTGCGTCCGCGTCGGGCAGGGCGACGCCGCGTCAGCCGGCGAGGCCCGGGCGCTGGCCGCCCTGGCCCTGGCCAGGCTCCGACGTGGCCGGGTGCGGTTGGTTCTCGTCGGCGGCCTGCCGGCGTCGGGAAAGTCGACTCTGGCCGCCGGGCTCGCCGACGCCGAGGGCTGGACGGTGCTGCGCTCCGATGTGATCCGTAAGGAACTCGCGGGTCTGGCCCCGCGTGCGTGCGCCGTGGCCGAACCCGGCCGCGGTCTCTACCGCCCCGAGATGACCGAGGCGGTCTACGACGAGATGATCCGCCGGGCGGGCGTCGCCCTCGACCGAGGCGAGTCGGTGATCATGGATGCCTCCTGGACGCGGCGGGCCCATCGCCATCGCGCGGCCCGGCTGGCCGCCGCGGCCGCGGCCGACCTGATCGAGCTGCGGTGCGCGGTGTCAGCGGACATCGCGCGCTCACGGATCATCGCCCGGCGGGGGCCACACCCGCAGGCCGCCGGGTCCGGGTGCACGGACGGGACGGGCACCAGCGGCACGCCGGCGCCCGCCCAGGGGCCCGTGCGCACCCTCGGAGCCGACGACGGCGTCTCCGATGCCACCATCGACGTACTCGAGGACCTGACCGGCCGCTGCGACCCCTGGCCGGAGGCCACGACGATCTTCACCACCGGTCCGTCGGCCCAGACTCTGCACGTCGCCCGCCGGGCCACCTCGTGAGCCGGTTCCAAGAACCCCGTTGATGACATCCCGGCTGCGAGCGCCGGTATCCTCTTGCTGGCCGTCACGACCGACGCAGGCATGAGGTGCCGGTGAGCGAGCGCAGCAGTGAAACCCTCCGCGCTGATGGTGCCCGCGCCACCGGACCGGAGGGCGGGCCCGGCCCGGACACCCGCCCGGGCAGCCCAGGCCCAGGCCCCGAGGCCGGCCTGACCTTCCCCGCGGTGGCCCGACTCGAACTCGACGAACTGCTCTCCCAGCTGGTCGAGCGGGCCCAGGACGTGCTGTCGACGCAGGGCCGGCTCAGGGGCCTGCTCGGTGCCACCCGAATGATCACCACGGACCTGCGGCTGCCCGTGCTGCTGCGGCTCATCGTGGAAGCGGCCTGCGAGCTGCTCAACGCCCGGTACGGCGCGGTAGGGGTGATCGCGCCGGACCGCACGCTCGAAGAGTTCATCCACGTCGGCATGGAGCCGGACGCTCAGGAGCGCATCGGCCATCTCCCCGCCGGGCACGGCCTGCTCGGAGCTCTGATCAACGATCCCCGGCCGCGGCGCGTCGAGAACATCGCCCGGGATCCGGACGCGATCGGCTTCCCGCCCGGGCATCCGTCGATGCGGACGTTCCTCGGGGTGCCGATCCTGGTGCGGGGCGAGGTGTTCGGCAACCTCTACCTGACCGACCGCCGCGACGGCGGGCCCTTCACCGCCGAGGACGAGGAGCTGGTCCTGGCTCTGGCCGCGCAGGCCGGCGTGGCGATCGAGAACGCCCGGCTGTTCCAGGAGTCCCAGCAGCGGCATCAGTGGATGAGCACCACCGCCGAGCTGACCCGCATGCTCGCGACCGGGACGGACGAACCGCTGGAGATCATCGCTGGCCGCCTGCGCGCGGCGGCGACGGCGCAGTACGCCGCGGTCGTCATCGCGGAGCAGCAGGACGGAGGTGGTCTCGGCCGGGTCGCGGTGGCGCTCGGTACGGACACACCCGTCCCAGCCGAGGCACGCCTCGACCTCGATGCCAGCCTCGTCGGCCGCGCGCTCGCGGAACTGCGGCCGATCCTGGTGGACAACCCCCAGCTGGACGTGACCGCCCTGGAGCGAACCGAGCACACGGCCAGCCTGCTCGTGCTCCCGTTGACCGGTGACCGGACCTCGCCGGCCGACCTGACCGCGGTGGTGCTGCTCGGCCGCGACCGTGGCGAGCCAGCCTTCACCGAATTCGACCTGGAGATGGCGGCGACGTGCGCCGGGCACGTGGCCGTCGGCCTGGAGCTGGCCCGGGCCAGGTCCGAACGGGAGCGCCTGCTCGTGGCCGAGGACCGCGGTCGTATCGCCCGGGACCTGCACGACCACGTCATTCAGAGGATCTTCGCGGTGGCCCTGGGCCTGCAGGACCTGGCCCAGTACGAGAGCCCGACCAACGCCGATCGGCTCGGCGGTTACGTCGAGGACATCGACGCGACCATCAAGGACATCCGCCGGACCATCTTCGAGCTACGGCCCAGCCCGGTCGCCGCCGCCGGCCGGGTCCGCGAGGTCATCGGCAAGATCGTGCGGGATGCCCGGCCCGGCCTCGGCTTCACCCCGACGGTGCGCTTCACGGGCCCGGTCGACGCGGTCGTCGACGGCGCTCTCGCCGATCATCTCTGCGCTGTCGTCCGGGAGGCGCTGTCCAACGTCGCCCGCCATGCCCGCGCAGGCTCCGCCGAGGTCACGGTGCGCATCGCCGACGAAGAACTGATCGTCGAGGTCGCGGATGACGGCGTCGGACTCGGCGCGTCGAAGCGGCGCAGTGGAGTGGCCAACCTGCGGACCCGTGCGGAGTCGCTCGGTGGGACGTTCACCCTCGTCTCGGCGCCGGGTGGCGGCACCCGGCTGCGCTGGGCAGTGCCCCTTTGATCACCGGACCGCGCGGGACCGCCGAGACCGTCGCGCTCCCGGCCTACGAGGTGTGTTCGCCGCCGAGGTGTTTGTAGGCGATGACGGCGGCCTGGGTGCGGCTGGACAGGCCGAGCTTGTCAAGAATGCTCGACACGTAGTTCTTCACCGTCTTCTCCGACAGGTGGACCCGTCCGGCGATCTGCCGGTTCGTCAGCCCCTCGGCGATCAGGCCGAGGACCTCCCGTTCCCGCGGGTTCAGCGGCGCCAGCACCGGATCCTCCGCCGGCCCCTCCCGCAGTCGGCTCAGCACGCGGCTGGTCACCGACGGCGAGAGCAGTGACTCCCCGCGAGCCACCGACCGGATCGCGCCGACCAGGTCGTTACCCCGGATCTCCTTCAGCACGTACCCGGCGGCCCCGGCCATGATCGCGGCGAACAGCGCCTCGTCATCGTCGTAGGAGGTGAGGATCAGGCAGGCGATCTCCGGAAACTGCGAACGGACCTCGCGGCACACGTCGATCCCACTGCCGTCGGGCAGCCGACCATCGAGCACCGCCACCGTCGGCCGCAGCGCCGCGATGCGCCGCAGCGCCTCCGCCGCGAGCCCCGCCTCGCCGACGACCTCGATGTCCTCGTGCCGCTCGAGAGTCTGCCGCAGGCCGTTCCGGACGATCTCGTGATCGTCCAGGATGAACACCCTGATCATCGCCATGTCGCAGACACTAACGCGCCATGGGCCACGCGGGCAGGATCATCCCGAGTCTCGCCTGGGCCTCGCTGGGCTCCGCGTGACGCGGTTCGGGACTTTGGCCCCCCATTCCCGGTCCGTCCGGCCCGGGTCACCGCGACGCCCGCCCAGTGTCAGACACTGACTGCGTCCGACAGACTTCCTGGAGTCATCCACAGGGGGAGGACTGACTATGACGGCCACCCATCCGACGGGAGCGGTGATGACGCGTCCCATGACGACAGCGGAGGTCCGGCGGGTCGTCGCGGCCGCCGCACGCGCGCCGTCCGTGCACAACACCCAGCCGTGGCTGTTCGACTGGGACGGGCGCCACCTCGACCTGCACGCGGACTGGAGCCGGCAGGTTCCGGTGCTCGATCCCGCCGGGCGGCAGCTCACGATGTCCTGCGGCGCGGCGCTCGCGCTGGCGATCGTCGGGCTGGGCGCCCATGGCCGGGACCCGCGGCTGTCGCTGCCCGGGGACGGGCGCGGGTCCGGCCCGCTGGCCCGCCTGGACACGCTGCCCCCCCTCGCCGCCGGCGAGGTCGAACGCGCCCGGGAAC
>NZ_JALKFU020000181.1 GCF_023242965.2 Frankia sp. AgKG'84/4 | reverse complement strand
GACCGTCACCCGCCCGACCACCCGGTCAGGCCCTTTCCCCGCGAACGCACACCCATCGCACACCCCGAACATCACAGCCAGTCACCACCCGGAGATCTCAAACACCTTCTTAGGGAAGGTCGCTGTTGCCACCCAGGTTGGCGATCATGCGCCGCAGAACGTTGAGCGCAGCCACGTACTCGGCCGTTTCGATGCCTTCGTGCATCTGTTCGTGAGCGCGTGCGTTGCGATCCCTTGCACGGAGCCGCCCGGCCTCCCCGGTCTCGGTCAGCGTCAGAATCCCGGCGTCTTCCTTCATCCATCCGCGGGCGACCAGGTCGTCGAAGACACCGTCGAAATCGATCCCGAGGTCGTCGAAAGAGACCAGCCGTTCAGTGAGCTTCGCGCGGCTCCACGTGCCGGGTGCACCAGCGACATGGTTGAGCGTCCACCAATGCGGCTGGGTGAGGTCTTCCACGGCGAGCTCCGCGCGGATGCGTCCAACCACCCTGCGGTATGCCTCGCCACTCCAATAGCCAACGGGCTGGGAGGCAAGCTCTTCCTGGGAGTACTCTTTCATGATCACGTTGATGCACTCCTCCTGGCCGACCGAACGGACCAGAGGACGGTAAAATCTCAAGTGGACTTGAGGTCAAGGAGCCTCTACGGCGCGGGACGATGCCCGGACAGGCTCTCGGGCAACCAACCCCACAAACCGACGGCCCCTGAGCATCGGGCCTGGCTGCCCAACCACGGTTCGGGTGAATCGTCCGCCGGTTTCAGCAGCACACTCTGGCCCACCTCACGGCCCGTCCACGTCCCAGTGGACGGGCCGGTCCGTCAGACCACACTGATGAACGACCCGTCGCGGGGCGCCGCTGGGGAATAGAGGAATGCTTCCAGTCCGGGAAGAACGAGGTCGGCCTCGACCATTATCAGGTCCGGCTTTACCACGCCTGGTATCGGCATATCACCTTGGCGATGCTCGCCCACGCCTGGCTCGCCGTCACCACGACGAAACAACGCGAACAGAACCCACCGGCCGATCCGCCGACGATGACCGCCGTGGGATATCAACGTTTCCCCGGCGGCCTACCGGCCGCCGAACAGCCGAAGCCGGACCGGTGCAGGATGACACCATTCACCCTCAAAGAAATCCGACACGTCTTCGCCCTGCTCGCCGAAGCCGTTCTCCCACCCACCATGATCAGCTGGTGGTCGGACTGGCGTCGCAGCCACCAAGCCCGCGCCCGCTACTACCACTACCAGACCAGGACTCGCGTCACACAAGGGACCGACAGGCAGCGAGCAGCCACACAAAGATCACTGGCGCTGTAGTACTATGCGACACGCACAGCCTGCGTGAGCCTGTCGGCAGGCCATTCAAGCCCCCACGCCTCAAAATCCGCACGCTCACAGCCAAGATCATATTTGCTGCCGGCCGCAGCCATCGCCTCGTTCCAGTGATCGAGCGAGGACATTGTGAGGACAGCCCGCGTCACCTGCGGATGGCTCAGCGCCCAGACGAGAGGTCTCACCACGGGCGACCCTTTCCTCCCACCGGCTGCTGCCAGTCTACCGCGCCAGAGGGGCGCCATACCGAAGAAGGGAAGACCACGCTTCTCGAGCTCGGCGAAGAACACTCGAGGCCATACCTCCGCAGGGGAGAACTGCGCGGCCAGACCAGTGACAGTTTCCACTGCCATGGCGGTCGCCATGTGCTGAGGTGAGTGACAGTACGCAAACACTCTTTCGACGACCCCGGTTGCCAGAACATCGCCGGCAGCTCGGGCGTAAAAGTCGTACACCTGGTCCACATCTGCCAGTGTCGTGGCGCTCTCGGTGCCCTTCAGGTCAATCTCGAGGATGCCGACATCCAGACGGGATACACCCAGGTTCCTCAGGGACCTATCGATACTGCGCCCCACCCAGGAGGGCATGGATTCCACGGAATCAAGTGGGGCCTCGACCTTAACAGCATGCCGGAGCGAGGGTCGACCCGCGCTCAGCCAAGCCCTGCGGACCGCCCACTGTGTCTCCAACATGGGATTGCTGTGCACCCACCCCAATCCGTCGGACAGCGCCTGAGTGAGAGCCAGTAGTCCAGGTCCAGACTCCTTATGCGGCAGAAGGCGCCCCGCCACGAAGGTACTCGTACCAAAGCAGATGCGATCGTCGTTCACTCACTGGCCTCCACTTCGCGGCAGTCCCGCCCGGCCGGCGGTCGAGTGGTCCGATCAGCACGACCCAGGACAACCCCGCTCTGCGCCACACGGCAAGCCGACACAACCATCACGCCCACCGAATTTCATGGAAGATCCCCGGTGCACCGGAGAAACTCACCTCCTTACGGAGGGCGAACAGGCACCAGGGGCGCGGCGTCCGCCGAAGAGGCATACGCGCCACTAAAGGAACGGCGCGGGGTGGGCCAGGTTCACCGACTCCGGATTCCAGGTATGAACTCGGCCAAGTTTCGCGGTAGGACAGGGAAAGGTCTCCAGCTCCGGTGTCGCACCGTGAACCAGGCCCGATGTATTCAGAAGATCGAGATCATGTTCGCAGAGGTGCAGAAGACCCATCGCGACGAAGGCACCGTGGCTCACCAGTATCAGATCATCGTTCGGGTATGCCTCGACGAGACAGCAGAGCACCCCCGCGAAGCGCGTCAACGCCTCGCCAAGCGTCTCCCCACCAGGATGACCTGCAGCGCGGTCACCCGAACGCCACCGCCGAGAGATAGCATCACGTGATGCCTGATCGGCGGCCCCCGCCCCACGTATCTCCGACAGGTGAGGGCAAATGGATACCTCAACTCCCAGTAGAGCTCCGATGATCCGCGCGGTCTGGTGTGACCGGCGAGCTGGTGAACTCACCAGTCTGGGCCGCGCGGCGCGCATGTCCAGCCTGGTGGCCGCCGCCCGTGCCTGCCGGACGCCGAGAGAACTCAGGGGCGGATCGGGACACGCCCGGCTGACAGCCGACGACGGGTGGCAGTGACGAACGAAGAGGACGCGAGTCATGGTCGGGCCCACTGCGCCCAACGGTCCTGACCGTTCACCGCAGCATCCATCATCTCCCCTGACCACCGGCCTGAGTGTCAGGATATCCCGACGGGGAATTGAGCGCGTCCGGTCGGGGAACCTCACATGTGGCCGGACACCGCCGCCCGCCGCATCTTCGATCTCCACCCGCTGGTCCCGACATCGCCGGAACCTCACCCGGGTGGCCCAGGACCCGCCCTTCCCCTGCGACACAGGCCGTCGCGTCAAAGCCGCCCCCTGTGCCTTCCCCTGAGAAAGCCGATCACAGAGAGCGAGTGAGTCAGGTTGGATGCGGACGAGCTCAATGCAGGCGGGAGCCCCGACACACGCCGCGCACGGCGCCAGGATCCCCCCCGGCGAGGCATGCAGTGAACGAGCCACAGGCGGACGTCCCGGATAACTCTGTTGACGTGGCGGTCGCGGTGCTGATCTTTTTTCTCGGCAGTTCCGTCTACCTGATTAGTGTATTATTCTGGCTAGCGGAACAGCTTTCGTCATTCTTTGTCGGAAACGGCTGGCCGCAACCCACCCCGGCTGGTCCCGTGAGCATTGTCGAGTCCCTGGTCAGCCGCTTGGAAAGCAACCCCGGGCCGCCTCCCTCCGAGTCCCACCGGGACGCCGGACCGCCGTGGCTGACGTACGTCATTCTGACAGTTCTTCTCCTGTCACTGCTCTGCGTCGCAATCTGGCTCGCTCGATTCGCCCTAAACTGGCGCCGACGCCGCGAATATCGGCTCTTTCGTCTCGGATTCGCCTCTGGCCAGGAGATACGCAAAGTCCTCGGTGCCCAAGCCGTTCTTCGCAAGGGTCCGTCAGTCCGCCCGTCCCGGAAGGTGGAGAAAAACGTCGAACCGCGCGAGGTTGGCTTCTACCTGGGCCGTGATATCAGGTCACGCCAGGAGTTGTTTGCCTCGGTCGAAGACGTGTTCATCATCCTGGCGCCCCCCAGGCAGGGAAAGGACGTACACTTCTGTACACCTTTCACGATCGATGCACCGGGCCCCTGCATGGTGACCTCGACGCGCGCCGACGCATTCTCCAACACGTATGGCAGTCGAGCCAGGATGGGAGAGATCCACGTCTTCGATCCGAATGGACTTACGAGCTGGCCCGAACGACTTCGGTGGTCGCCGGTACGCGGATGTGATGACCCTTTCACGGCCGCAACCCGGGCCAGCTCATTCGTAGCCGGTGCCGGATTCGAGGTCGCGGGTGACGGCGCGCTCTACAGAAGCGCCGCGATCACAGTCCTTCGTTGCTACCTGCATGCTGCGAGCTTGGGCGGTCGCACAATTGCCGACATCATCCGATGGTCCACGGAGCCAACCGACCCCGAACCGATCAAGCTGCTCCAGGGCAATGCGCTGTCCAGCCCCAGCGCGGAGAAATGGGCCGGCGAGCTTGAGTCGATGACAGGGGCAGATCCAAAGTTCCGCAGTGCGACCTGGGCAAACCTGGTACAGGCACTGAGCTGTTTCTCCGACCCAGCGGTGGTAGACGCATGCTCTCCCGGGCAGGACGAGATATTCGATCTGAAGAAATTTGTTTCTGGGAAGAACACCCTGTATGTACTTGGCAAGGACAAGAAGCACGGCAGTATCGCCCCCATCGTCACAGCGATGCTGGAGGACATCTTCGACGAAACCAGGAAGATTGCCTCACGCATGCCGGGGAGTCGCCTTGACCCACCTCTGACCATCGAGCTGAACGAGGCCGCCCACATCGCCCCCCTACCCAACCTCCCCTCTTACATGGGAGATTCCGGGGGTTTCTCGATCGCACTTCACGTATATCTGCAGTCACTTTCCCAGGCCCGGGCAAGATGGGGCGAGCACGAAGCTATGATCATGTGGGACAACGCCGCCGTCCGTATCATCATGGGTGGGGCGGGCAACGTGGACGACCTCGAAGACATTTCTCGCCTCATGGGTGAGACACCGACTCCAAGGCCGACGACCGCCGGTCCGCGCAGCCGTCGCGTACTTTCCCCAGAGGAGATCCGTACCCTCGAATTCGGGACGGCGGTGGTTGTCGCCAGGTCCGCCCGTCCGGTTGAGGTGAAGCTAACTCCGTGGTGGAAGCGTCCCGACGGCAAGGATATAGCAAGCGGCAAGGGCCGAACCGAGGAAATGATCCTGAGCTATTCAAAGTAGCAGACTGTCGCACCTGATCATTTGCGAACATGGTTCGTGGTCTGCAGTACGGGACGGGGCCCCTGCGGCAGGCTCGGGGCCGAGGCACCTGCCGGGTACGGGGTGGCTACGGAGATCCTCGGGTTCGTGGAGCCGGAGCCCCCCGAACGCCCCGGCGGGCCGTCTCCACGGCGCGGCACACCATCCCCGTCTCGGCGGGTGCTCAGCGCGCCATACAAGGTACGGATCGTCACCGAGTAGCCTTCACACCGAGTGGATCACTCGACCACTCTCACACCTACACCCACCAACTGCCTGATGTGACTTTCCCACCAGCGACACCTCGCCCCCCTGCCCTGCCGCTCCACCTGGACGACCTCTGGGACCACCTGAAGCCACCGCCGTCTCCTCTCACTCCGCGTGAGCAGAAACGGTGACGGTGCCGCCGGATCGGCCATGGCCACAAGAACCGCACATCTCTGGCCTCCGAGTGGGCCACAACAGGACCGACCTGCTGCCCTTTCCAACTCGACCTGCCCAGGGTTCAACCGCATACCGTGGTCATTATGCGTCGCCCTGACGGCCGAACCGCCACTCGGCCACTTGAGCTCTCTCCTCACTCAGCAACAAATCATGGTAGCGCTACTCTATACTTCTGGAATGCTAGCGGATGGACTGGATGGCAGTTTGGCCAGGAGGGTCGGGCATGGTGGAGCAGCTGGCGGAGGGGCTGCTGATCGCCGTCATCACGCCCAACAGCGGGGGCGGCTTCGACCGAGCCTACGCTCGTGCCACCGACGTCGGGCTGCACGTAGAAGAGGTGTTCCTAGTACGACTGGACCGGGTCGTGATCGAGATGCTGCTGCGGGAGCAGCTGTCTTCTACCACAGCCCGAGAGGCCGTAATCCCCTCGCTACTTGCCCGGCGGGTTCTGCTCTCCTGGTGGCACCCGGATAAATCCGCACCCGGACCTCGCGATGCCTCTGCATATCTGGCGACAGACCAGGAGGACGTCCACGTGACCCTCGTCCTCCCTACGGTCAAACAGTTGATTATGGATTCTCTGACAGGATGGTCGCCATGGTGCAGCCACATCAAAATGCCCTCATAGATGTGCGCATTCTCCTTCTGCGCGGCGAGGACGTACTAATGACCCAGCTCAGTGCTGGAAGGTTCAATGGCCGCTGGAATGTACCTGGTGGCCACGCGTCTCCTGGAGAGGATGTACTGTCCGCCTCCGTCCGCGAGGTGCGGGAAGAGGTCGGCCTAGGAGTGCAGCCAGAGGACCTGGTGTTCAGCAGCGTGTCCCATCACCGGCCGCCGACGAGGTCGGAGAAGGTAACTTTCACCTTCTCGAGCCGGAGTTTTACCGGCGAACCCTATGCCGCGGAGCCTGACCGCGCCGCTGTCGTCCGGTGGATGTCGCTGGACGATCTACCGGCCGCACTCATGCCTCAGGCCGCTGTATCGTTAAAACTCTTCCGGCAGGAGGAGCTCTTCCACACGTACGGTCTGGGTGGCGTGAGTGGTTTGGAAGCCGGTGGAGATTGAGTGGCAGGCCCACCGTGATGCGGTGCAGTAGTTCTTCGCGATCGTTCGAGTTGGCGAGCTTCTCGGCCGCGCATGCAGGTCCGGTCAGGCCGTTGCAGTCCAGCGCCGACTGATGATCTGAATGGTTCGGACTCCCGCTGGGAAACCATGGTCGTCCGAACTTCAGCGCCTCTCCCATCTCGGGCCACCCTCATTGAAACTCGCGCCGGCTCGTCAGTGGCTCAGTGCCTGCCTGCTTTGAATCTTGGTGGTGTGTACCGCGCGTGGTCCGCTTCTGATCTTCGTGGTGTGGCGGGCTGGTCTGGTGGGGCTGCGCCGGGATGGTCCAGACATGGCTCGATCGCACCGGTATCCCTCGGATCTGTCGGATGAGGAATGGTCCTGTGTCGAGCCGTTGCTACCGCCCGCGCCGAAGGACGGGCGGCCGGAGAAGCACGACCGGCGTGACATCGTGGACACGATCCTCTACGTGACCCACAACGGGGTCGTCTGGCGGGCACTGCCCGCGGACTTCCCGCCCTGGAACACCGTCTATGGCTTCTTCGAACGGTGGAAGAAGAAGGGCGTCACCCTCACGGTCCACGATGCGCTGCGCGACGAGGTCCGCCAGGCCGAAGGGCGCCGGCCCGAACCGACCGCTGGTGTGATCGACTCCCAGCCCGTCAGGGGGCCCCAACTGTGACAGCCACGACCCGCGGCTAAGACGCCGGGAAGAAGGTCAACGGCCGCAAGCGATGCATCGTCGTCGACACGTTGGGCCTGCTGCTGACCGTGCTGGTCGTCCCGGCCAGCCGTCAGGACCGCGACGGTGCCTGCCATGCTGGTCGACCACTACTTTCACGACTCCCTCCTGCCGGTTCCTGTCCGCGGACGGTGGTTTCGCCGGCCGTTTCGTCAGCTGGGCCGCCGATGTCGTGACGACAACCGTCGAGATCGTCCGAAAGAAGGAGGGCCAGAAAGGCTTCCAGGCCCTCCCGCGACGCTGGGTCGTGGAACGCACCCTGCGCCGCCGCGAGGCGCTCTGTTGTATCCCCGGCTGAGCCGGGAGGGACTTGGAGGGAGGTTCCTGGGTCGGATGGCTGACCTGGATCCGAAAGGTGAAGGGGACAACAGCATGCCATGATTCCCGGCGGTCGGGTCGAGTGGTCAGGGACGGTGCGCCGGGTGGGCCCGCGTGATACGGCGAAAGCTTAATTGCCTGAATCCTAATCTCCATTCGATGCAAGTTCCCATCCACCGGAAAGACCACTGAAACCGGTGCCGCGCTCTGTGTCGGGGTCTATGGTTACCCGATGCAACCTCCGGGGTGCGGGGCGACACCCAGCGAGGGTGTTCAAGGAGATGAGTGGGACGCCTACGTCACGCTGTCACGTACAACAGAGACGAACGCGGGATCGCCTACCGGGGCGCGAGCCCTATGGCGACGGAGGCCTCGTAGTAGTCGCCGGAGTCACGACCGGTCAGGGAGGGTGAACCGCCCCGGGTCCCGTAGAGAGCCAGATATTTAGACTTCGGCGACTATATCAGTTTCGTTCTGCAAATAGAAGAGGGATTCAAACTCGGCGGGTGGCATGTTTCCACAGCCACTGTGGATCCGCCGGTTGTTGTACCAGTCGACCCACTCGAACGTCGCGAGCTCCAGATCGTCCGCGGTGCGCCACGGTCCCTTGCGGTGGACAAGTTCCGTCTTGTACAGTCCGTTCACGGACTCGGCGAGTGCGTTGATGCTCCTATAGATGTCAAGCCGCCAATGGTGATCGTTCCGCCGGCTTGGCGACGACACCGGGAGGCGAACTTGGCGGTGGTAGGAGACGGTAGACTTCTCGCGCCAGATAACGTTTGAGGCAACGAATTATCTCGCGTTTACTGAGCCCTTCGGCGGTGCGCCTGGTAACGTAGTCGATGGTTGGCTGGTGCCAGCGCATTCGTACGATGATGGCACGGTAGAGCGCGGCGTTCGCCTGCCGGTTTCCACCACGGTTGAGCCGGTGCCGGTTCGTCTTGCCGGAAGACGCCGGGATCGGGCTTACTCCGCACAGCTTCGCGAAGGCGGATTCCGAGCGTATGCAGTCGGTGTTGTCGCCGGCGGCGAGGAGCAGTTCGGCGGCGGTGTCCGGGCCGATGCCGACGGCTTCGACGAGCCGCGGCGCGACGGCTTTCGTTTGCTGCTTCAGGTGCCAGCTGTGTATTTTGATTTCTTCGTGCAGGGTGAGCCAGCGTCGTGCCAAAGAGGCCAGCACGTGACGCATCGCGACGTCCGGGGTGACGGGCGCCTGGACGCTGGTCAGCTCCGCGCAGGCCTTGATCAGACGGAAGTCGCTGAGTGGTACGAATCACCGACGCTCCCGACCGACGGTGTCGCTCCGGCTTCGACGAGCCGGTCGGTGTTGCAACGACCGGTTGAATTCGGTGTGTGAGCCCCTGTCGGAATGGTGCACAAGACCGTTCAGTGGCTGGTCTTTGCGGCCCCAGATCGC
>NZ_JALKFU020000180.1 GCF_023242965.2 Frankia sp. AgKG'84/4 | reverse complement strand
GACCGGCGGCAGGACCGGCGGTGTCGGCAGTGCCTCTGGAGTCAGCAGGGCCGCTGGAGTCAGCAGGGCCGCTGGAGTCAGCAGGGCCGCTGGAGTCGGCAGGGCCGGCGGCGGGGTCACGGCCAGCGCTGGCGGCGGCGCCGGTGTCGGCGTGGTTCGGCGCGGGCAGCGTCGTCACCCGGTCCCCCGGACTGTCAGCGGAAGCCGGGAGAGCCCGCGGATGATGAAGCTGTGACGCTGCCAGACGGGATCGCCGTCCGGTCCAGGGATCGGGGCGAGAACCCCGAGGCGCTGGTGGAGACGGCCCAGCGCGATCTCGACCTGGGCCCGGGCGAGCGCGCCGCCAAGGCAGCCGTGCATGCCGTGGCCGAACGCGAGATGGTCGCGGGTGTCACGGGTGAGATCGAACTCGTCGGGGCGGTCGAACACGGCCGGGTCGCGGCCGGTCGCACCGAGGCAGAGCAGCACCTCGTCGCCGGCGCCGATCCGTTCGCCGCCGATCTCGACGTCGCGGGTGGCCAGCCGCTTGGTGAGCTGCAACGGCGGGTCGAGGCGCAGGGTCTCGCCAACCGCCGCGGCGGCCAGCTCGGGGCGTCGGCGCAGCAGCACGTCCTGGTCGGGATGGCCCGCCAGCGCGAGGACGGTGTTGCCGAGCAGCGACGCGGTCGTCTCGACGCCGGCGACGAAGCACATCACGCAGACGAAAGCGATCTCCTCGTCGTCCAGCCGGTCGCCGCCGCCGGTGCGGGCGGCCAGCAGCCGGCTGATGAGGTCCTCGCCGGGGCGGGCGCGACGCTCGGCGATCACGTCGGCGAGCATGGCGTGGAAACCGTCGAGCACCGCACGCACCCGGGTCAGGTCCTCGGCGCGCATCAGCCCCGGTTCGAGGATGAACCGGATGTCGTGGGTCCAGCCGCCGACGAGGGGCCGCACGTCGGCGGGAAGACCCAGCCAGTCACCCAGCACCGCGAGCGGCAGCGGGGCGGCGAAGTCGCCGATGGCGTCGAAGCCGCCGTCGGCATGGGCGCGGGCGAGCAGGTCATCGGCGGCGGCGGCGATCCGCGGCCGCAGCGCGTCCAACGTCTTCGCGGTGAAGACGGGGTTGACCAGCGCGCGCAGCCGGCGATGGTCGGGTTCGTCGGTGAACACCAGCGACGACACGCTGAGCCGCTGGAGCCGGCGGGTGTCCGCGACGCCGAGCCGGTCGGCCTGCCGGGCGATCTGGCGCGGGATGAGGCCGGCGCTGAACGTCCGGTCCCGCAGCACCGCCCGCACGTCGGCGTGCCGGGTGAGCACCCACATGCCGAGGGTGCGGTGCACGGGATGGTGTTCGCGTAGGCGGCGGTACATCGGATAGGGGTCGCGGCGGAACTCGGCGCTGAACGGGTTGAACCGCACCGGCGCCGCCGCGGTGGGCACGCCGGTCGTCATGAGCCGGCTCCGAAGTACGTGCGTGGGTACGGGCGGAACACCAGCCGGTACAGGCAGATCTTGCCCATCCGGAAGCCAAGGGCGCTCTGGCGCAGGTAGCGCTCGTAGCGGGCGACGACGTCCGGCCCGACCAGCTCGGTCGCCGCACCGCGGTGCTCCCGCAGGCGGTGGGCCCACTGCTGGCAGGTCCAGGCGTAGTCGAGCCGGTCGTTGCGGACGAGGCGGGTTTCCAGGAGGCCCTCGGCGGCGGCGCTGATCTCGGCGAGGGTCGGCAGGTCGGCGGCGGGGAAGATCTCCTGCTGGATGAACGCGCTGGCCTGGTCCGGGGTCATGTTCGCGTAGGCGATGGTCTGCAGCGACAGCGTGCCGCCGGGGGTCAGCCAGTCCCGGGCGCGGGCGAAGAACTCCCGATAGCGGTCGATCTTCTCGGCCGGGGTGTCCTCAGGCCGGGCGAAGTGCTCGAACGCGCCGATCGAGACGATCCCGTCGAACGGTTCCGCCGGGGTGTAGTCCCGCCAGTCGAGCGTGTGGACCTCGACGCCCGGGGGGCGCTCGGCGAGGAGATGGGCGGCCTGGGCGTCGCTGAGGGTCAGCCCGACGATCCGCCCCACGCCGTGGCCGTGCGCGAGGCGGCGCAGGACCGCGCCCCAACCGCAGCCGACGTCGAGCACCGACCGCGCCCGCGCCGCGCCGACCGCGTCGAGGTGATAGTCGATCTTGCGGTTCTGGGCGGCCTCGAGGGTGTCGTCCGGGCCGGCGGGCATCGCGCACGAATAGGTGAGCGACGGGTCGAGCCAGAGCCGGTAGAACGCGTTGCCCACGTCGTAGTGATGGCGGATCGCCTCCGCCGCCGTTGTCGGCGTCACGCGGCGTCGCGTTCGACGCGTGGGAACAGGTAGGCGGCGACCGCGTTGATCGTCGGGTTCTCGAACAGCTCCTCCGGCGGCAGGTCGACGCCGTAGCGGTCCTCCACCTCGATCAGCAGCGCGACGGCGATCGCGGAGTCGACCCCGATCCGGTCGAAGGACGCGTCCGGCGAGATCTTGTCCGTTGTGGTGCCCAGCAGCGTGGCGACATACGACTGGCACCACTGCGCGATGGATTCCTGCGTGTGCTTCACGATGCCCCGTTCCCCGTGGAGACGACAGCGGCCGGCGACGCCGGTGCGTGCCTGACCGACTTCAACGCGATGCGCCGCGGCGACGGCGTCTTCAAGTCGCTGGCGAGGCCGAGCGCCGAGAACAGCCGGATGCACCAGATTCCCGGGTCGAGCCGGTACCAGCGCAGCCCGAACGACGGCGACTCGGGAAAGGCATGGTGATTGTTGTGCCAGGATTCACCGAATGTCAGCAGTGCGAAGACCCCGCCGTTACGGCTGTTCTCCCGGGAGTGGAACGGCCGGGTACCAAACGAATGCAGGAACGAATTGATCGACCAGATGATGTGTTCCAGCACGAACATCCGCACCAGCCCGCCCCAGAGCAGGCCGGTGAGCGCGCCGTACCAGCTCAGGCTCACCAGCCCGCCGACCAGGGTCGGCAGCGCCAGCCCCAGCAGCACCCAGGTGTGGTAGCGCCGGGCGACCGCGGTGAGGCCCCGGTCGGCGATGAGATCGGGGGCGTAGTGCACGACGTTCGGGTACTCGTGGCGGCGCATCCACAGCAGGTGGGAGTGCGCCAACCCGCGCAGCCGGCCGGTCAGGCCGCCGCCGGCTAGGTTCGGCGAGTGCGGATCGCCGTCCCGGTCACTGCACTCGTGGTGCCGGCGGTGCAACGCGACCCAGGACACCAGCCCGCCCTGCCCGGCCATCGATCCGCACACGGTGAGGAATTTCCCCAGTGCCGGTGTCGCGGTGAACGAGCGGTGCGTGAACAGCCGGTGGTAGCCCACGGTGATCCCCATGATGGTGACCAGCCACATCGCCAGCAGCAGCGCGATCTCGGTGCCGCCGATCGGGCGCACCGCGAGCAGCGCGAGCGCCGCCGCCGTGCCGAGGAACGGCAGGATGTCGAAAAGCAGGAAGTGCCGGCGCTGCAGCCGGTGCACATAAGGACTGCTGATCGTCCTGCGACGCGGGCTGCCGCCCGCGTCGACGTATTCCGGCTGAATACCCTCGGCCACCGCCCCGACGTGACCGCCGGATTCGTCGACCATCTCTCGCTCCCTTTGCCATGCGACCGGAGGTTCTTTCGGCATGACAAGGCGCAGCATAACAGCGTGACCAGCCCTTTTGGCACCCTCAGCACCGGACAGGGTCTTTGGAAGAACCAATCGCGGACCCGTCACCGACAATCATCCACCCGTGCCGCTGGCCGCCGGGAAATCACTATGGTATTTCCGGCGACCAGCGGGTGGATCAGACCGGATCGGCGATGGCCGCGGGGGTCAGGACGAGCGGCAGGCTCTTCAGGCCGGGCTGGTTGGACGAGTAGGTGCGGACCACGCCGGCGTAGTCGATCTCGTAGTCCGGGTAGCGGACGAGCAGCTCCGCGAAGGCGATCCGCGCCTCCAGCCGGGCGAACGCGGCGCCGACGCACAAATGGATGCCGTAGCCGAAGCCGAGCTGGCGGCCGATCTGGCGGCGGAGGTCGAACGCCTCGGGGTCGGGATGAACCCGCTCGTCGTGGCACGCGGAGCCGAGCAGCAGCACGACCCGGCTGTCCGCGGGGATCACCGTGCCGTGCAGCTCGACGTCGCGGCTGGTCCACCGGCCCGTGTACTGGGCGGGTGGGTCGATGCGCAGCATCTCCTCGACCGCACCGGGGATCAACGTCGGGTCGGCGACGAGTTCCCGGCGGGCGCCCGGGTTCTCGGCCAGGCGCACGGCACCGGTCGACACGAGCTTCTTGACGGTCTCGTGGCCGGCGAAGGTCAGCTCGATGAGCCGGCCGAGGAGCTGGCCGTCGTCGAGGAAGCTCTCGCCGCCCGCGTCGTCGACGACCGGGGTGTGCACGAGCAGGCTGATCAGGTCGTCGCCGGGCTCGGCGCGCCGCTGTGCGACGAGGGTGAGGAACAGCGTCGCCAGTTCCTCCCCGGCTGCCACCGACGCCGGCGGCCGCACCCCCGGGGTGTCCTCCGGTCCCCGGTCCAGCAGCAGGAAGCACAGCTCGTGCACCCGTTCGCGCTGCTCGGCGGGCAGCGCCAGCAGATCGGCGATAATGGTCAGGGGCAGTTGCGCGCAGAAGCCGGTGACCAGGTCGAGGCGCCCCGACGCGCGGGCCGCGTCCAGCAGGTCGGCGGCAACGGCCCGGATGCGCCCCTCGAGTTCCTGCACCCGGGTGACGCTGAACCGGCGGGCGAGGATCCGCCGGTTCCACTCGTGCGCGGGCGGGTCGGTGGTGAGCAGGGTGTCGAAGCCCTGCTCGATGCCCTCCAGGGTGGTGCCGTGCGAGGTCAGGAACGTGTCATGGTCGAGCAGCGCGGCGAGGACGTCGTCATGGCGGGACAGCGCGTGGAAACCGTGGGTGGGGCTGCGGTAGACCGGCGCGTGGTCCCGCAGCCAGCGATAGGTGGGATAGGGGTTCTCCGCGATGGCCGGCGAGAACGGGTCGTAGTCCACGGTCGCTCCGAAGGTGAACGGTCAGTAGGCCCTGAAGGGCGGTGGGCCGGGAAGGGCGGTGGGCCGGGAAGGGCGGTGGGCCGGGAAGGGCGGTGGGCCGGGAAGGGCGGTGGGCCGGGAAGGTCAGTGGGCCGGGAAGGTCAGTGGGCGCCGGCGATGGCCGGCAGGATGCGGTCGGCGGGCGGTGTGCCGACCTCGTCGTAGAGCGCGGCCAGGTTGGGCGGAGCGAAGAACTCCTCGCTGGGGTAGCCACCGCCGACCATCGTGAAGAACTTCCGCAGGTAGCCGGGGCTCTGGCCGACAGCGGTGAGGACGGCGCGCAGGAACGGCGAGAGGGTCAGCTCGGACATCGCCACGGTCAGGTTGAACACCCCGGCGCTGTCGCTGTCGCGGCGCTGGGCGTAGCCGGCGACGGCCGTGTCGATCGGCTCCGCCCCGGACAGGCCCAGGTGCAGGGCGTCGGCCAGCAGTTCGGCGTGAACGAAGGCGTCGGTGATGCCGTAGCCGGTCAGCGGGTCCTTGTGGTAGCCGGCGTCGCCGACGAGCGCCCAGCCGGGCCCGTGGGAGCGGCGGTAGAAGTTGTCGGCGTAGTGGATCGCGCGGAACGGCTCCTCCCGGCGGCCGCGGCCGCGCAGGTCCGCGCCGAGCTCGGGGGCGACATGGTCGATGACGCCCTGGAAGCCGGCCTCGGCGTCCGCGCGGAACTCCTGGTAGGCGGCCCGCTTGCGCATGACGACGACCATCATCAGGTCATCGTGTGTCACGCAGCTCGCGAACTGCCGTTCGTCCCGGGTGCGGTTCTGGTATTCCCAGTCGAGCCCGGAGAAGTAGGAGTAATAGACGAAACCGGTCGCGGGAACGGCGCGGTAGACGTCGGCGCCGACCCGGGCGGCAACGGTCGAGTTCGCGCCGTCGGCACCGACGACGAAACGCGCGCGGAACTCCCGCTCCCGGCCCTCGGTAGTGCGACCGCGGATTCCCACGGCGCGGCCATCGTCGGCGAACAGCACGTCATCGACGCTGAACCGCTCGACCACCTCGGCGCCGGCCGCCCGGGCGGCATCGACGAGCAGGCTGTCGAGAACGGTCCGCCGCGGGCAGTACACCTCGGTGATTCCCTCGATCGGATCAGCGAAGCCGGACACGCTCAGCTCACCGTTGGCGAAAAGCATGTGCCGCAGCGGCGGAACGCCGGTCTCGCGCAACCTGTCAAGCAGCCCCCACGCGTGGAGCCGGGCCAGGCCGGCCTGGTGGACGAAATGCGTCGACACGGTGTCGCTGGGAAAGGACGCGCGGTCGACGACGAGGATCCGGTGGCCGCGGCGGGCGAGCAGCATCGCCAGCGGCGACCCGGCGCAGCGCGCCCCGACGACGATGACGTCGAACGATGGCGGGACGTCGGTCATACCTGTTCCTCCCGGTGAGCTGGCCCGTGCCTCACGAGTACCGCCCGAGCACGTCCCCGACCACCGCGCGCGCCGGCGCCGGCAGCTCCCGCCAGGCCGTGCCGAGATCGTCGGCGTAGGGGCGCCGGTAGCGCGCCCCGGCGCCGGAGCGTCCGGGCAAGGCCGGCAGGTAGGCGGAGTGGAACTGGACGGCCAGCTTCAGCCCCGGCGCGCAGGCGACGGCGACAGGGCCGGCGCCGACGGACAACGCGTCGAAGAGCTGCAGTTCGGTGCGGTCGGTGTGGTGCACGACGAGCGCGACCCAGCCCGGTCCGCCGGCGGAGTCCGGGACGTACACCGGCGACTCCCCCGCGGTCCCGCTGGGGAACGACCAGGCGGCCTGTTCCGTCATCGTCTCCAGGTCCAGGCAGACCAGCGACGACGGGATCTCCGCGGTGGGCAGCCGGTCGACCGGCACCGCCCGGTAGGGGTGGTCGCGGTACAGCTCGACGACCCGGGTGGCGAGCATCCCGGGGTCGCAGCCCCAGTAGGCCTGCCACAGGTACCGGCCGTGCTCCAGCGCGGGGGCGCGCAGGTCCCGGCCGTAGAGCAGGGTGGCCCAGTGCCGGTCGGCGTCGAGGAACGTGCGGGCCTCGCGGACCTCGCCGGTGCGGCCCTCGATGACGTAACGGCCGACCGGGGAGGCGTCGACCGGGGCGGAGACGAAGCCGTGCAGGCCCTTCGCCATCGGCTCGCCGCTGCCCCAGACCTGGTCGGTGTCGCGCAGCGAGTAGTTCAGGTCCCAGCCGTTGGAATGGGCGACGTAGATCGTGACGTCGTCGCCGTCCTGGCGGTAGTCGGCGAAGTGGTGGAACGACTCGCGGGGCACCCGCGCGTGGGTGACGCCGACGGCGCGCCCGCGTCGCTCCCGGGTGAGATCGCGCTTCGCGACGAGGTAGATGTCGGTGAACGGCTGGTGCGGCCGGGTGCGGTCGCGGCCGGCGACGCTGCCCGGCTCCGGCTGGAAGCCGATCTCGGTGAGGATGACGTAGTCCTCGGTGACCGTCACCTCATGGACGCCCTGGACGAGGTGCGCGCCGGGCACGTACCAGGTGTCGATCTCGCCCTCGCCGTCCCAGCGGACGAGCCACAGCGGGCCCTCGACGTCGGTGCGCGACGTGCCGCGGGGGCGCAGCGACGTGTTGCACCACCACAGGCAGCCCTCGTCGAGGTCCTCGACGGGGTGCGCGGCGGTGCGCACGCCCGGCCACAGCGGATGGTCGACGACCTGCGGGTACTCGTCGACACCGCCGAGGAACGAGGTGAACTCCAGGGTCACCGGGTCGACCTCGACGGGCCGCTGGGTCAGGCCGGTCAGCATGAGGCGGTCGCCGAAGGGCTGCGGCGCCACGTTGGTCAGCGCCGGGCGGGACGTGACCATCAGCGCGGCCAGGTCCGCGGGCGCCAGCACCTGGCGAAGCCCGCCGAGGATAGCCAGGTCGGGGGTGAGCACCCGGCTCGTGCGCCAGTGCCGGGTGGCCAGGTCGATGTCGGTGATCATGCCGGGTCCGGCGAACATGAAATCGATGGCGTTCGGCTGGGCCGGGCCGATGAGCAGCGCGCGCCCGGAAATTCCGGCCGGCCAGCGGCCGGCTGTCACCGTCAGGTCAACGTCGTATTCCGCGCTCGGTTCAAGAAGGTGATGCAGCGCGTGGTCCATGTGGCCTTCTTCGTCGAGGGAGACCCACTGATTTCCGCGGCCGCGGTGCGGTGACCCGGCCGGACATGGGGGGCATGTCCAGCCGGACCACAGGTCATCAAGATATCGGCGCCACCCACGCGGTGTAATGTCATCACGAAGCGGGATCGGTCCATAGGACGAACCGGGAACGGCCGACTTCGCGGCGCCAACTCCGGTACGACAGGTATTCGGCAGGACCAGGCCCGTCATCGGCGTGCATCGTTCGCCGGTCTCCGCGGTGCGCGACCCATTCCGGCCCCGGCCGGGGAAACGAGGAATGCGGTGCTCGACACGACCCTCGAGACCAGTGTGACCATTGCGCTCCCGGTGGCGCAGGTGCACGATTTCATGTCCACGCCCGACCATTGGGCGCCCGCCTCCGCGGCCACCGAGGAGATCCGCGGGCAGCACACCGACCAGCCGGCCACCCTGGGCGACCAGTTCGTCGACGTCCTGCGGCTCGGCCCGGACACGACGGTCGAGGTGGAGTGGACGGTGACCCGCGACGAGCCCGGCGTCGCCTGGCAGCTCTCCACCGACCCGCCAGCCAGCGCCGACCCCAACGACGGCCGGGTACACATCACCCTCACCTACACCTACGCCGAGGGCCCGCTCGACGCCGACACCACGCTGCTGACCCGCACCGTCCGCGCCGTCTATCCAGGCACCGCGCCGCTGCCCCTGTCCTACCGCGACACCTTCACCAACCAGGCCGCCGCCACCCAGTTCCTCACCGCGATGCGTGGCGCGATGCTGACCAAACGCGTTGCCCCGGCCTGACCAATCACCGAACCTTCCGCAAGGCATTTCGACCACATCGTGACCGACCTCGCGATGGAGCGCTTCCCGCCAGAAAAGTGCACATAGCAGCCAGCGAGACTGCAACACTGAGGGGGCCCTGATCAACGACGGGCTCTGATCAATGACGGGCCCTGATCAACGACGGGCCCTGATCAACGGCTTGCGGGGGTGCCGATGACGCGGCGACTCGCCCGCCTCGGCCTGGCCGCTCGCCGGGTCGCGTGCGGGCTTCGACGCGGTGCCGCCGCCCCGGACGCCGCCCGCG
>NZ_JALKFU020000017.1 GCF_023242965.2 Frankia sp. AgKG'84/4 | reverse complement strand
GGCCTGACCCGGGCGGGTCTGCCGGGCGCCAAGGCGTCCGCCCGCTACGTGCGGCTGTCGCCGACGAAGGCCCGCCGCGCTGCACGCCACCGGCGGCGTCACCCTGCCCGACGCCGACGCGGCCCGCGCCCTGATCCTCACGGTCCTCGCCGCCCACCACACCCCGGCCGGCGAGGACCCCCACCATCTGATCCTCAGCCGGGACGCCGCCACCACCCTGGCCCTTCCCGAGCAGCTCCTCACCCGCCTGCCCCACCTCACCCTCACCAGCACCGAGGGCGACGCCCTCGCCCACGCCGAGGCGCGGCTGCTGACCCGCGTCCGCCTCGCGGACGAGCACGCGGCGGGCGGCATCGACGCGCTGCGCCGCGCCGCGCCCGACGAACACCTCACCCCGGTGCTCCTCGTGCTCGTCGCCCACCCAGACCTACACACCCGGCTGAACGCCCTCGCCGCACACGGCGCCGACCTCGACGTCCGCGTGGCAGCCCTCGGTGCCTGGCCGGGTCACCCGTACTGGCCCGACCCGCTCACCACCTCCGATCCGGCCTGGGCCCTGCCCGCCGACCCGGCCGGCGACCTGCTCGACCTCCTCGACCAGGCCACGCCCATCGACACCCCGGCGCACGTCAACCCCGACGCCGTCCCGGCCCAGCGTCCCGACACCGACCCAGCCGAGAGGTCCGCGCCCGCGCCGGCCGGTCCCGCCGACGTTGTCGGCGCCGCGCGGGACGAGGCGGTCAAGGTGGACCCGGCCCCGACCGATACCGCCGATTCGCCGCCGCAGGCCGCCCCAGCCCTGGACGAAGACGCGCCTTCCGCGCCGGCCAGCGATGCCGCTCCCGGTGAAGCCAGCCATCCGTCGTCCCCGTCGGTGGTCGGCACTGGGGGTGTGCGGCTGGTTCTGCTGGGCGCGCGACCCCACCTGCGCCGCGAGGACCGCACCGTCTACCAGGGCCGTCTGGCCCTGGAGATCGCCGGCTACCTCGCCGTGCACCGCCGCCCCGCGACCGCCGCGACCCTCATCGCCGCCCTGCTACCCGACGTCGACCCCGACCGGGCCAAAGACCAGATCTACCAGGCGATCCGCCGTCTCCGCGACGCCCTGCGCCAGGCCGGAGCCGATCAGGCGTTGCTGTCCGACCGCAACGGCTACCGGCTCACCGACACGGTCAGCGCCGACCTGTGGGACGTCGAACACGCCCTGACCGCCGCCGACCACGCCCCCGACGACCCTGGCCGCATCACCGGGCTGCGCGCCGCCACGGGCCTGTACAGCGGGCGTCTGCTGGAGGGCTGCGAATGGGCCACCGCGCACGCCACCGACCTCGAACACCGCGTCACCGACGCCACCGCCGACCTCGCCGACCTGATCGCCGATCACGACCCCACCGCCGCCGCCAGCGTCCTCGACCACGCCCTCGGACTGTTCCCCTACACCGAATCCCTCTACGCCCACCTCATGCGCCTACACGCCGCCGCCGGGCATCCCGCCGACGTCCACCGCGTCTACCGGCGCCTGCTCAGCCGCCTCGCCGACCTCGGTGCCACCCCCAGCGCCGACACCGACACCCTCCTCGCCCGCCTCACCCGAACCCCACGCACCCCGTGACCCGGGCCGTCGGCCAGCATCACGGCACCCGCCGAGCGGAGGTGCACGGCCGGTAGGCCCCGGCCCGCGCCCGGCAGCGTGCCACTAAGTGCGCAGGAAGGAAGATCGGAGCCGGGGTTGGGGTGGGAGTTGGGTGGATCGACGGCTACGAGGCAGACGGCCAGGCCGGCGGTGCGAGCGAGACTCACAAACGTCCCCACTGTCATCTCACCCGGCGACGCCGACATCGAGTTCGCGATGGGAGACCGGCGTAACACCTCCTCCACTAGCCACGTCGCCACATCCACGTCCCCTTCCCTGGGGGCCGATCGGCGACGCAGCGGAGTCGGCCGCCGCCGAGAACGACCCTCGCGATCACCGGTGGGACCTGCCATCCCTGCCTCCTTGTCCTTGGGCGCCACGGTGGAGTTCGGCGCGAGCCAGTAACGGCCGTCATCGGTGAGGGGATCGTGGCTCTTCTCAGCCCGCAGCCGCCGGGCCGGTGCCGCCCTGCCCGACGGCCGTACGACGACCTCATACGGCCGCTCCCCTGACCCGTGACCTTGGTTGTTGGCCAGCATCCGATCACCGTGGCACCATGACAGCGGCGGCTCCCGGCACCCCCCGAGCTGGGAGCGGCCACCAACCCAGGCAGCAGTATCGGAAACCCGGCCAGGGCCGCCGGGTGAGCATGCCCGCGCGAGCCGCGAGCGGTCCTCGCATCGTCGCCGCGGGGCCGCGCACAGGTCCATGGCCCGCGGCCAGGGATGAGCGTCTGGGCCCATGTGTGTTCTCGCGGCGCGTCAGGAGAGCACGGGCGGCGTCCTCGCCGGTGTGCTCCTCGTCGCCCTACCACCTTGGATCATCGCCGCCGTGGGGACGGCCCTGATGCTGCGCGGCGTCTGAGTACGGACGGTTCCTTGGCGCGCTGCTGCCCGGCCCTGCGCGTCCCGGCCGTGGCGCCGGCCCGTGACCGGGTGCCGGAGCCAGGGGGGTGACGGCGCGGTCGACCCCCTCGCGCCGGGGCACGTTCCCCGCCTGAGGACACCGCGCGGGCGCGGCGAGGCGACCGGCGTCGCTCGGCGACGTCGAGCGCCCTGTCCAGCACGAGCCACAGGACCACGGCGACGGTGCAGCCGATCATCGAGTAGCTGAACACCATGATGACGGCGAGGAACGCGATTCCCAGCATGGGCCTTCTCTTCCTTTTCCGTCGGGCGTTCAGCATTCGACGATCACGTTCCGGGTGGTACGGGTGCGCCGCGCCCGACGGTCGAGGGGCGCCTCGTCGAGGGGCGTTCGGCTGGGGTGCAGGAAACGGTGGTCGTGTAGGCCCGGAGCGGTGCGGAAGGCGTGGTCGAACGCGACCGCGCGGGCGAAGTCCTCGGGGGTGTGATCCCGCATGGCGCGCCAGCCCTCGTCGCTGCGGTAGGGGCACTGGACGCAGGCGGATTTCACCGCCGGCCAGCCGTGCGCGGTCAGCCAGGTGGCGCAGTCCGTTGTGGTCCAGCCCAGGTCGATCAGCGGGTAGAGCGAGATCGCGTGCGCGGGGAACGTCGTCGGGTTCCGTCGGGATTCCTCCCCGGCGGGAAAACCGATCCACTGCACCACACGCGCCCCGGCGGGCACCCGGCCGACGAGACGACGCTGGCCGGCGCCCCGACAGACGCTGCACAGGCCCGGTCCGGCGCCAGGAGTCCCCGGGGCGAGCCGGGTGCCGCTGGCCTGGCAGTAGCGGCAGTCCACGGTGCGCACCGGAGCGCCGAGCAGTTCCCGGATCTTCCGGTCGATGACCTCGGCCTTGTACCGGGGGGTGCAGCGGCGCGGGAGCTGCCCGCGGCGAAGGCCCGACGTCGCGAGGACGTCGCTGCCGGCAGCGGAACGACCCACGGGGTGTTCGCCCAGAGTGAACGCGGGGAGGGTCGCGGCGGTGTGCGGGTCGAGGACATCGACGGAGAGCCGTCCGTGACTCACCCGGTAGAACGGGATCTTCACGCAGGACAGCACCGCGTCGAGCGCGTCCACGACGGCATAGACAGCGTCGGGTTCGTCCCCGGTATCCGCGAAGATCACCGCGTCGGCGCGGGGTCGGAGTCCCCAGGCGGACATCAGGGTGAGCGTGGTCGAGTCGGTACCCGCACCGCAGTTGATCACGGTCAGTGGTGGCGGTGCGGTCATGGCCCCAGCCGGGCGGGCGCGGCGGGTCCGGTGCGGCGGTGGCCGGCGGGTGCCGGAGGCGTGGTGAACGGTCATCGCGTCTGCCTAAGGTTTGGACGCCGCCGGCCGGGTCTAAAGGACCCGGCCGGCGGGCTGGCGGCGGGTTGTCACGGGGTGGCGATGAAGGCCGGCAGGACGCGGGCGAGGGTGACGGCGTGGTGTGTCGGGAGCCGCAGGTGGAACACGGCGTCACCGTCGGCGAGGGTGATCGTGCCGTTGAGGTGTGAGCTCGGCCCGTACAGGCGGATCGTGTGGCCCTCGACCAGGCCGCCCACCAGGTGTCTGATCGCGGCGAGAGCCTGGGTCGCTTCCTCGCGTTCCCGCCTGGCGTCCTTTCGCGTCGCGACGGCGACGGTGAGGGCGCGGCGGTAGTCCGGCAGGAGCCGGCGGCGGATCTCCCCGGCGATCCGCGCCGGGGACGTGGACGGGCTCAGGGTGATGCGGTGGCGTAGCCGCTCACCGCGCATCCGAGGCCAGTGCTTAGCGAGGTCACTGTCTACCCCGCCCTCGATGATGAGCCGGTCGCGGCGGGTGTCGTGGTGAGCCACGAGGAACCCAGGGTCGGGGGTGTCCAGGGTGATTCTGTTTCCGGGCAGGGTGTCGGTGGTCCACTGCGCGCCCAGTTCGTGGGCGACGTTGGTCATGAGTTCGTGCAGCATGGCGACTCCTTCGAGTCCGCGACGGTGATCGCGCCGCGGAGGGCCGGTCTTTCCCGGCTGACCCCCGTGCGCGGGGTGGTGGGTGGGCCCGGCGTCGTGGGCGCACCTGGGGGCGGCTACCCGTCGCGCGGAACGCCGATATACCGGTGGAAGGTGGTTTCCACCGTGCGGTAGCGGCTGTCGTAGGCGTGTAGGTCCTCGGGACGGCCGGCTGGGGACAGGACCGCGAAGGAGATCGCGTGGTCCACGACCTCCCGCCAGCGGCGGATGACCTCCCCGGCGACCTGACCGCGCCACCCGCAGTGACAGGAGCATGTGGCGTCGGCCAGGCGGTACTGGACGTCGAGGGCGTGGGCTTGGACGAGGTAGATGTCGGCCGGCGCGGTCAGGACGATCTGCGGCCAGGGCGGCAACGCCGGGCACCATCCGAGTTCGTTGAGCGCCGTGTTCAGCCAGGTCATGGTGCGGGTCACCGCGTCCAGCAGCGCGGCGTTGAGATCGGCGGCGCTGGGACGCGCGGACATCGCCTTCACGCCTTCGCCGCCGTCTGGTAGCGGGCCGGGCGGCCACCAGGGTCGACCTGGATCGCCTTGCCCGAAGAGATCAGCTTCGGCATGGCGGCCGTGACCGCCCCGCTGGACCGTCCCAGCTCCCGTGCGATCTCCCCGGCGGTCAGCTGCGCCTCGGGGTTGCCCACCAGAAGCTCCTCGACGAGGCGCCCCAAGGCGCCCGGCGCCAAGCGGACGGATCCGCTGGCGTTCAGCGCAGGTGCGCTTTTCGTCGCGCCGCCCCGGTCCCGGGAACGGGCCCGGCTGGGCGGCGCCGGGGTGCCGGTCCGAACCGGGCAGGCCGCGAGCGGGCAGGCCAACGCCGCGCACACCGGGACCTCGCCTGGCACGGCGCCGTCCGCTGCCACACCCACCTGACCGGGCGGTGTATCGCTCGCATCCAGGCTCTGCTCGTCGGCCGGGGTCGCGGTGTCCACCTCGACCGCGCCGGCGTCGTCCTCGAGTGGGGCCGCCGGCGCGGGCTCGTCCTCGGCGTGAGGGTCCTCGCCGACGGCTGGGGAGTCCGGGTCCGGGTTGGTGGTGTCCGCGCTGACCGGGGCGGCGGTCGGGCCCGCGTCGGTGCCGGTGGAGGCGAGGGATGCCGCGTCGTCGGGCCCGTCCGGGTGCGCGGGGCCGGTCGCCCTCTGCGGGTCCAGTGGGGGCGTAGCGGTGGGCTGGTCCCCCTCGTCGTCGAGGTCGGGGTCAGCAGGGTCCTGCTCGTGGGCGGTCACCGCGCCGGGGTCCGGGGTCGGCGTGCAGGCGCCGGCGGAGGGCGCGGGCGACGTCTCGTCGCGCAGGCCGTGCTCCGCCGGGCCGTCCACCTCGCCGATCACCAGATCCGGGTCGGGGGTGTCCGGGGCGGGCGCGGGGTCCTGCGCGTCGAGGGGTTCACCGTCGGCCGGGCCGGTCCGATCACCATTCGCCGCATCCGGCGTCGGCTTCGGCGCCGGGATGTCGATGGCCTGCGCCGTCGCGCCGGCCGGCTCAGGGCTGTCCATGTTCGTGGTGGCGACCAGCTCCCACAGGACGGGGCGGCGGCCGGGCCGGCCGGGGGTCGGCACGGGATGGCGGGGCGCAATCCGCCCGGTGCCGGCGAGCTCGTTCAACATCGGCCGCAGCCGCGTTCTCGCGATGCCGGTCCGGTCCACGATGTCGGGGGCGCTCAGCGGCCCGCCAACGAGCGCGGTCAATATTCGCGTGGCATCGTGCGCATTCATGTCCGTGGTGTCGGCTGTCATCGCCATTCCCATCTGGTCGCATGTTTGTGTGCGATTCCAGGGATAACTCCTGATCATCGCGACCAGCCAGCGAATTCCGCAGTGACATACATCACTGGTCGCGAATTCATGACTGTTTTCGGATTCGCTTGCTAACCAGTAAATGATCAAGTTACGGTCGTGGCCGTCACAGCGAATGAAACACCGGCCACGGCGCCGGTGATCGGCGGCGCATGTTTGCCGTGTCTTTCGATTCCTCGTCTTCTTGTGGAGTTCCCGTGAGCCCATCTATTGAGGGTGTGCTGCTGCGCGCCGACCGCGATCGGCTACCCGATCCGGTCACGTTCGACGCCGGTGACCTCTCGGTTCCGCGAGGTGTGGTGGGCGGCGAGGTCATGCCCCTGAGGCTGGGGGACCCGGCGGGCACGGTCTACGTGAACGCCGACGGCCTACGCCTGCGGCTACCGGTCAACCCGCGTGCGTCGCTGCTCGTCGCGGCGGCGACGCCCGCCCGCCGTGGCTCTGCGCTGCTGGGGAACGTGCTGCTGGTGGGCCCCGCTGACGACGAAGGCGGGGATACGTCGGTGGCGCAGGACTACCGGGCGGTACTGCTGGAGGACCCGGAGCGGGTGTGCGTGGAGCTGACCGTGCCAGGCGATGAGGCGCCATGGCTGCCCGGCGAGAACACGTTCACCGATCCGTTCCTCGCCTACACCACCGCTCTACGTTTCGCGACGGCGTTTCCCGAGACGACCATCAGGCTCCTGCCGGCCTAACACCCCTCTCCCCGATCGCCCGTTTCCCTCTACACCTGGAGTAGGCATGTTCCATACGGTGACCGGCGTGCTGGTGCCGTCGGATACCTCAACGCCGCCGAGCCTCATGAGACTCGGCCCGGAAAAGATCGCGCTGATGCGGTCCGAGGGTGGACTCCTACGTGTGGTTGATCTGCCGCAGCCGGCGGCGACCCTGTGGGTGTTCCGGGACGACGATCGGCTGCCGCGGAACCCTCGCGCCTCGCTGATCATGAGGGCGGCGAACCCAGAGAAAAGGCAGGAGACGGTGTGCGGCGACGCCGTTCTTCTCGGCGTTGCCGACGTCGACGGGGGATATCGGTCGGCGCCGCCTGACTACACCGACGTTCTCCTTCTGTCGGCTGGCCGTTTCCGCGTCGAGTTCCAACCCCCGCAGGGCGGCCGGCGCCTTGCCCTGTCCTCACCCGAGTGGACGGAGGTGTTCACCGCCTACCGGCAGGGGCTGAGTGTGGGCCGGGCGTTGCCACGCATGGCTGTCCGCGTCGTGTGCGCGCCCTGAACGCGACCTTCGGTGTGCCCACCGGCCGGCTGGCACACCGCCCTCGTCCGCCACTGGTCGAGGTGGTGCTCATCCCGGCGGACACGCGCCGCCCCGTGCGGGTCGAGCGCCGGGGAAGGGACCGTCTGCCTCGCCTGCGCGGGTCGCCCGGCGCGATCCCGCTGTTCGCCCCGCCCGCCTTCCTCTACCCCGACCCCGCCTTCCTGAGGCCGCACGGTCCGCGCAACGACCGGGCGGGACTCCTCGCGGCGGCACACCACCCCTGGCAGAGCCCGCCCGCGCTGCACACCGACGTGCTACTGATCGGTGCGCCGCGCGGCGGCGGCCACACCTCGGTACCCGAGACCCACACCACGGCGCTGCTCGCCACCGGCCGGGTCCACATCGAGTTCCACCAGCCCGGTAGTCGTGCGCGCTGGCGGTGGAACGGCATGTGGTTCCCGGACGCGTTCGTGGCCTACCAGCACGGCCTGCGGGTCGTGCGCGGCTTTCCGCCGGTGATCGTGCGGGCCGTGCCCGCTGACTGACTCCGACCGGCGTGCACCAACCGGTCCGCCGGAGCGCCCCGTCCCTGCCTGTCCTGCTGCAAGGAGCATCGTCATGACCGTCGATCATCAGGAGCGTCTGGCTCGTATCGGACTGGCCTGGATGGCCAGCCGCGGCGCGGCGATACCCGCCGCGCCGGCCACCGAGTCCCCGATGCGGCGGTGGAAGGGCATGGCCGCGTCACGTCCGCAGGTGGATCCGGCGCGGGTCGCGGGGGAAGCGGAGGCCACCGGGTGGCGCATCGTCGTTCCCGGCGACGACGAGTGGCCCCCTGCCCCGCCCGGCATCGAGGACCCCAGCGCTGGGGCGCCGTGGGCGTTGTGGGTGCGCGGGGACGGTGACCTGCGCGCGGCGACACGGCGCTCGGTCGCGGTCCTGGGTACCCGCGCCTCCACCACCTACGCCAACCAAGTCAGTGCCCTACTCGGCGAGGACCTCGCGGCGCGGGGCTGGACGGTCGTGGCTGCCTGCGCGCTCGGCGCGGACCGTCACGCCCTCGTCGCCGCCGCCCATGGCGACGCCCCTCCGATCGGCGTGTTCGCCGACGGCCCCGGCCTGCGGGCGTTCGAGCGCCGCGAGCCCGCCCTGCGCGCCCTGCTGGTCAGCGACGCGCCACCGGACACCCCGAGCCGAGGAGACCGCTACCTCGCCCGCCAGGACCTCATCACCTACCTGTCCGCCGGAGTCGTGATCGTCGAGGCCGGTTGGCGCGGCAACACCCTCGCGACGGTGGCCTACGCCCGCGCCCGGGGCCGGCTCGTCATGGCCGTACCTGGAGCGATCACCAGCCCCGCGAGCGCCGTCACCCACTTCCTGATCCAGGGCGGCGCCCAGCTCGTCGACAGCGCCGAGTCCATCAGCGCGACGCTCCTCGCCGCCACGGCCGGCGGCGCGGCGTAATAGTCGGACTCGCCGCCGGCCCGGTCATGCGCGCCGCCCTCGCCGACCTCGGCGCGCGCCCGTGGAGCACCCGTCTGCGGCTGCGCGCCGGAGACGTCCTGATCGTCGATGCGGATCTTCCGGCGCGGGCGCTACGCCACGTCCGCGGCCTACTCCTCCCGGACGTCGAGGTCATCGTGGTGGGTGAGGGAACCGGCGGACCGTGGCCGTGGCGGCGGCTGCGGCTGGCGGAGGGGCGCGAGGAGCTCGCCGCGCTGCGCGGTGTCCACCACGCCACCGCCCTCACCCCGATCACCGGGTACCTCCAACCGGTCACGCTCCGCCTGGAGGTCCGCGACGGCGATCACGGCGGCCTGCGCCTGCCCAACACCACCCCGATCAGCAGGGATCTGCGCGTCGCTTTCCACGCCGTGGGACTGCCCTGGCCGCAGCGCAGCGCGCTGACCGTCTCCTGGGATCCCCTCCGCCCCGCGGCGGGCGAGGCCAGCCTCGCGCTCGCCGCCGCCCTGCTCGCCGCCGCCCACGAGATCGACCCGGATCTGCTACGCCGCTGCGTCTTCCTCGGCGACGTCGCTCCGGATGGCACGGTGCGGGCCCCCGCGACGCTGCCCGCGCACGCCCACCGCACCGATACGGCCGGCGTACGCCATCTCCTCGCCCCCGGGACCATCGACGGTACGCGCGTTACCGTCCACTCGATCGCCACCGTGGCAGAGCTGCCCGCTGTCCTGCGGCCCCTGTCCTCCTCCACGCCTCGCCTCGAGCTGGCGACCGCCAGCAGCGCCGGAGGGCCCTCCGCACGACGTCTGCGTCCGATGGGTGAGGGCTAGGACCGCAGAAGCCCGCCGACGACACAGCGCCGGGGTCACCGCGCCTCCCAACCGGTAACCCCGGCGCCGCCCTACTCAAGGGCGAGTCGCGTCAGCGGCTCACCGGTGGCCACGCCCGGCGTCACCCTGCACCGGCATGTGATCGTCGCGTTGTCCGACCAGGCCCGACGCGATCGACCACGATGGCGGGATGCAGGCGGATGACCGCGTCCTACTGATCGATCTTGAGAACATGGTCGGGTTGGTCCAGCCGCGCCCCGACCTGGTCCGCGCCCGCGTCCACGCACTCCTCGAGGCCGCCGGGCCAGTCCATCACGCCCTCGCCAGCTATGCGCAGGGAGAACCGTCCAGCGACCGCGGCGCCTCCGTGCTCGCCGAGCTTCGTGTGGCGCCCTGGCCCGTCCCGGCAGGGAAGAACGCCGCCGACGACGCGCTGCTTCAACACGCCCGTTACGTCCACAGCCGAGGCGGGCGGACCTTCACCGTCGCCTCCGCCGATCACCGGTTCGCTGAACTCGCGCGGTGGGGCCAACTCGATGTCCTCGCCTGGGAGGGGCAGCCCGTGGCCCGCGCACTTACCGCCGCCGGAGCACACCTGCGGCGACTGCCCCGCGCCTCCACCAGCGGCCCGGCCGCACCCGCCGCACACGTCGCCGCAGTGTCCGTGTCCCGGGCGCGGGCCACCCCGAGCCGGCCGGTCGAGATGTCGCTTCGTCGAGGGCTGCTCTCCGCGATCCTGACCGGGGTGGGTATCGGCATCGGGGAACGCCTTACCGCACGGGCCTTGCGAACGGGTGTACGCGCACCACGTGCGGCGGATATCCGCGTGCGAGACGAAGCCCCTCGGCGTAGGCGGTGAAAGTATCGGTCCACTCCCGCCGCGGGCAGCGCCCACGAGCACCGCGTCCCCGAGGAACCTCTCGCCCCGCCACACCGAGTTCGCCGCCAACGCCAGCACCGTCGTCCCACAGTTCACCAAAAGGTCGCGTCGTACCCCCCAAGCATGCATCTACAGAGTGCCCGCCGGCTCCAGCAGAATAGTTCGCGGAAAAGGCCCGCAGAAAGATCTGCGCGGGGCCGCCCGCGCCGACACCGGATCCCGGGGGCACGCTGAGGACCGCTGCGGCGGCCACACGCACCGCAACGGGCCCCGCCGGTACCACGGCACGGTGCGACCGGGCCCGCCGGCACCACGGCACGGCCCGGCAACGCGCACGGCAGGGCAGGCCCGTGCGCGGTCCGGTCCGGTGTGGTCCGGTGCGGACGCGACGGAAACGGATGGGATGCCGTGTGACAACGCGGGCACGGTGCACCAGCGCCACGTGGGGGTGCCCGGACATCCGGGCACCCCCACGTGGCCGTCACGCCCTTCGACGGCGGGCGGTCATCGGGTCACGTACGCGCGTGTACGCGGGCGCGCTGCGCCGTCCAGGACACCTGCAGGGTCGGCGGCGTGCCGGCGGGAACCCGCACCGGATCGGACATCAGGTGATCCAAACCCCAGGAATCGGCGCACGCCGGGCACACGGTGAACAGGTGTGCCCCGTCATAGTCCACGTCCTCGGGCCATCCAGGTGGCGCGACCGGCGGGCAACCCCCCGGAAAATAGACGACCATTCCCATAGGAGCGGCATCCCCGGTTCTCACATACGCATCCGCATCCGGGTCGGCAACGAAAACCCGTTGGTCGATAGCGGTCATAAAAAATCGCCTCCGTTCGACGTTTGTTTTCGACGAAACGAACATACGTCGCGGGTAAATATCCGTCCAGCGAAATCCGAAATACTTTCGCATTTCTTTGTGGTGCACGCATGCTTGACAATTAGCATTTCGGTGCTCGTTGAGCGGCCCGCCTTTTCCCGGAGAAAGGACGTTTCGGGGATAGAGGTGGGGTGCGCGGGTGGCGTCGATGGGCCGAGCGGGTGGTGTGGAGGTGGGGGCTCGCCGGGCTGGGTCTGCGGGTCAGCGCGCGGGCGGTGGGGAGTCGGCGACGGGATTCACATGGGCCAGCGCAGGTGGCGTGGTAGGCGTCGACGAGCCCACCATAGTGATCACCGAGGGTGTTCCATCCCGCGCTGATCCTGCGTCTGATCTGGACGCGACAGCGGGTGGCGTCGAGGAGGTGCACGTAGAGGTCGGGGACGTCGGTGAGGTCGAGGCCGTCGTCGCCGAGGTCGGTGTGGCCGAGGTCGGTGTGGCCGGTGAGGATGACGTCGCCGTGGATCCGCTGGTCGGCGTGGAACCGGTGTGGGCCGAAGGCGACGAGGGCACTGGCCCGCTCGTTGAGCGGGGTGTTCGCGGGCAGGGGTGAATCGCCCCTCCACAGCACGGCGCCGGCGCGTTCGAGGTCGATGGGTTCGAGGCCACCGCCCGCGAGGGCCTGGAGGGCCGCGGTGTCCGAAGGCGCGACGTCGAGGAGGCGGTGCGGACGCGCGCGATCGGCGGGGATCGCCGAACGATGATCGCCGCGGGTGGGCCGGTCAGGGCGGGGACGGCGGCGGACAGGGGCCCGCTGTCGGGGGTGGGGGTCATGGGGCCGCTCCGTGTCTGGCGGCGGGATCGGCGGGGAGGGTGCCGCGCGGGAACGCGGGTCACAGAACGGCAGGGCCCACACCTCCGGTGAAGACCGGAATGATCGTGAGGGTGAGCGGATCGGGCAGGCCCGTGGGGCGCCCATCGAGAGCCCAGTGGTCCTCGCGGTCGCCGGTGGGGCCGGTCATCACGGCGCCGCCCCGGATCGAGGGGGCATCGAAGAAACGGAAAGGGAGAAGCATGAGGAGGGCGCTGGCCCGCTCGTTACGCGGAAATGCCTGGTCCTCGTCCCGCGCCCACAGAAACGCGTCGGTCCCGGCCAGCTCGACGCCACGGGCACGCCTCGGAGGAGCCCTTCGAGTGCGCGGCGGGTCGACAAGTCGATCTTGATCAGGTGGTGAGCGCACGCGGGGTCGGCGGGAACAACCAACACGTTGATGAGAAAGGGTTTCGGGGGTGTGAGCCGGCGTAGCCATGCGGGCCGTCCGGGTCGGTCACGGCGCGGGCCAGGGCCGCGCGTCGTCATCGGGTTGAACCGCAGCGAACTTCTGATCATCGTGGGCTCCGGGGTCGGTCGTGGCGGTGTGGGAGGAGCCCGGGGCGGTGGTGGCCGCCACGGGGCGGATCAGTGGTCAGTCCTCGAAGGCGGTGGACGCTCGTGCCGATCTCGGTCTGCGCGCAAGCGGGTGGCCGCGTGCGGCTCGAACCCCCTCGGTGTAGGCGGTGAAGTCATCGGTGGATTGCCTACGTTTTCTTCTGCGGTGCGCAGAGGGCGGTGTGGCACGGAGGCTCCGCCCGGGGTGGTGCTGGCCGCGCCGGTCACGGGGCACCGTCGGCAGGCGTGACGCGGTTCTGCGGCTGTTCCTTCGCGTGGCGTGCCAGGTCCGCAGGTGGCCTGGAGTCGCGGCGTTCAGCTGGGTCGCGGGTCGCGGGCGGTGCACGGGTGGGGGCCGGGCTGCGGACGTTGTGGCTATCAGCCGGCAGTCGCGCGGGGACCAGGGTGACCGGCCTGCGTGGGCAGGGCCTGTGTGAGGGCGACCCATGCTTCCCGTCGGGCCTGGTAGTCGGTGATCTGCAGTGCGAGCCTGGAGACATGGTCGGGATGGAGCCGTCCGGCTCGGATCGACTCGCCCGCGCAAACCTTCCCAGCCAGCGCGAGCATCTGCGCGGCGACCTGTTCCAGGTCATCTGCCAGGCGGGAGGCGGCGGTCTCGGCCGCGACGCCCAAGGCGGCGACCAGGTGCTTGAGGTCCTCGGGCGCTCCGTCGCGTGTTCGCTCGACGGCGAAACCGGTCGGGGTTGCGGTGGGGGTAGCGGGCTGGCCGGTCACGGCGGGCTCCTCTAAGGCGGGCGCGGTCGCGGCAGGGGGTTGGAGTCGTCGGGGGTGCGGGGCGGGCCGGGCTTGTCCGGCCCGCCCCGGCGGGCTCCTGGGCGGGTCAGCCGTGGGTGGGGTGAGGGGTGAAGGCGAGGGTGCCGTCGGCCAGCCGTGCGACGCAGATCAGTCCGGCGCGGACAGCGTCGATGAGGGCCAGGTTGCGGGCGAGGTCGGAGTGCTGGCCTGCGGGGTGGTCCCCGATGGTGATCAGGTGGGTGGCGTCGTCGGGGGTGAGCAGGCGGGCGCCGGGCGGTAGGGGTGGGAGAGCGGGGGTGGGGGTGGGGGTGGGGTGCCCGGCGGTGCGCAGAACCGTGGTGAGGGCGGGAAGGTCCACGGGGGGATCGAGGCATCCGCGGAGGGCCTCGCCGGTGTCGGGGTGACGCAGGTGGTATTCGAGTCCGAGGCTGTGTAGGAGGATGCGTGCGTCGCGGGTGGTGTCGTCGGCGACGAACACGGCTTCGTCGGGGAAACCGGACAGGGGCAGGCGGGCTAGGCAGGTGAAGCCGGCCGGGCGGAGCAGGCGAAGCAGCACGGTAGTGCTGGGGTGGGTGGTGGGTGGGAAAGGAATCGGCGCGAGAGCGGTGATCATCGGGGTGGTCGGGCGGGTGGGGTGCGGGTCGGAGACGTCGGCTCCCAGGCGGGTGTCGGCGAGGCAGGCCGGGCAGACGGTGAGCTGGTGGGGGCCGGGGTACAGGCCGTCGGTGGCGGGCCAGTCCGCCATGTCCTCGGGGCAGCCGCCGGGCAGGTAGGGCACGGCGTAGCCGGCGGGGATGTAGGGGCCGGAGGGCTGGCGGTGGGGGTAGACCAGGACGCTGAGCCGATCGCGGGCCGGGACGTTCATGCGAGCTCCTGCGAGTGCGGTGGTGGTGGGTGGTGGGGGCGATCCCATGGCCGGGGGCGGGCCGGTGGGAGGTATCCGGCCCGCCCCGGGGGGGTTATCGGGTGGTGGCGAGGGCGCGTAGGGCGGCGGTGGCGATCGCGGTCGCGGTGTCGGCGGGGTTGGTGAGGGTGACGACGTGGGCGGGGGGCAGGGGGCTGCTGCGTTCGTGGGGTTGGATCCACAGCAGGTGGCAGCCGGCGGCGGCGAGACGCGGTAGGCGCGCGGTGGCGCCGAGGAGTTCGTCGAAACGGAACACGCCGTCAGAGATGATCACCAGGAGGCGGGTGGTGCCGGGCTGGTGGAGGGCGAGGGTGTCGGTGAGGTGGTCCAGGGCGCCGCTGACCTGCTCGTAGGAGTCCTTGGCTTCGAAGCGGGTGACGCGGGCTGGGGCGCGTCCGGGGTGGGTGATCGGGCGGACGTGGGCGCCGAAGATCACGGTGGCGGTTTCGGTGTCGGGGATGGCGGCGGCGGCGTTCGCGGTGATCCACGCGGTGGACGCGGCGGGTTCGCTGTAGGCGCTCATGGATCCGGAGACGTCCACGGCGATCCCGAGGCGCAGCGGCGGGTGGGGGCGGCGGCGGCGTTGGGTGCGGCTGAAGGGGCGGGCGGTGGGCAGTGTTCCGGCGGCGCGTTGGGCGTCGGCGGCGAGCGCGCCGCGCATCCGTAGCCGCCCGGGTGGCGTCGGGGAGGTGACGGTGACCGGGACACGGTCGGGTACGGACGCGGCGCGCAGCCCGCGTGCGAGCCGACGGGCGGCGGCGCGTTCCTCACCGGTGGGTGTCCGGGTGCCGGCCGTCGCGGTCTGCCCGTAGGACGGCCGCTCGTCGTCGACGATGATTCTCTCAAGGGTGTCGGAGATCGACTGGGCGAGGGCGTTGGCGTTGGCCGGATCGACGGGGTCGGGCTGCTCGTCGAGGAGGTCGACCCAGTCCTGGCCGAGGCGCATCATCGTGGCGGTGTCGGTGTCCGTGACCTGGTGGGCGGCCTGCCAGATCGTGCGGAGTTTGCCGAGGAGATCCTCACCGAGGATCTTCGTGATGATCTCTTCGAGGTGGGTGATTTCGTCCCGGTAGACGATGCCGGCGTCGGCGCGGGCGAGGATGAGTGCGGCGGTGCGCGCGGCGGAGCCGATGGTCATGTCGGGTGGGGGTGTGGTGGGCGGCGTCGTCACCGGCTCGACCGGGCCTGGGGTGGGAAGAAGATCGGGCATGACGACGTCGCGGACGACCGCCCGCAGCCACCGGCGGTCTGCAAGGTGGCGGCCGAGGTGGGCGGCTTCGGCCCGTGACTCCTCCAACAGGTTCGCGGCCTCGGCGGCGGGAGTGTGGGCCTGAAGGGGATGTGGCTCCCAAAGGCTGTGCGCGGCGTGGGCGCATTCGTGGACGAACGCGCCCCACAGGGCGGGGTAACGGGAGCGGTCGTCGGGGACGGCGGGGCGCATCGAGGCGGGGTCGACGGCGACGGGCCTCAGGTCCGCGTTGACCTCGATCGCGGCCAGGGAGGGGATCATCATGGCGGGCGCGCCGCGCCCGACCCCTGGGGCGCAGGTAACGACAAGGTCGTTCCGGCCGGTCAGAAACGGGGCGACGCGGGTCATCGCGGCGGAGACACGCAGCCAGTCGCCGGTGGGGGCCTCGGCGGGGAACGTCGGATCGTGGTGGGCGTGGCGGGGCACGGGGGCTCCTTCGATAGTCAGCACGGCGGGAGAGGCGCCGGGGTGGGGCGGCGGGCGGGACTTCCCCGGCCGCCGCCCGGGAACGGGTGCTCCTAGATCTGGGTGCCGAGAGCGAGGGGGGTGAACGTTGCCCCGAAGGTCTTGTTGACGATCTCCGTGACCACGTCGCGGTCCTCGATCGGCGCGATCCCGATCAGGTTCGACACCGCCGCCGGCAACCCGAGGAGACCGAAGATCTTCTGGAAGGCGAGTAGCTCGCGCAGTTGAGGTGACCAGCCGATGTCGCCGGCCTCGCGGCGTCGGGCGAGGTTCCGCGCGGCCGTCACCGCCCTACTATCGATCTTGAGTTTCGTGGCCAGGTCGAAGTCCGTGCTGACCGCGACCTGGACCGAGAACCGGCTCGACAGGGCCTCGGTGAGGACCGCGCCATGAACGCCCGGGTTGTGGCCCGCGACGATGTAGAAGCCGGGGGCGGCCTCGATCGTTTCGCCCTTGTGCGCCTTGACGGTGATCCTTTTGCGGCCGTCCATCGCGGGATACATCACCGCGAGGACCGCCGGGCTGATCAACGTGGCGTCGTCGACGAGGAGGACCTTCCCCTCCCGCATCGCGGTGATCACTGGCCCGTAAACGAACTCGTACCGGCCGTCGGACGTCTGGGTGTACTCGCCAAGAAGATCACCGACCTGGGTGTCCCCGTCCCCCGCGATCGTGATCAAATCGTCGCCGAACGCGGCTTCGATGACCGACGTCTTGCCCGTGCCCGGGGGGCCGTAGAGCAGGACGGGCACCTCTGCGGCGCGCAGCCTGCGCAACACCACCACGTCGGACAGATGGGCGAGTTTGCGCGGCCGGTACACCTGCCCGGACGGGCGGATGATCCCGCCGTCCGGGGTCGTCCTCGGCGTGGGGGCCTTCGCCGTCGGGACGGATGCGGGGCGCACCCTCGGCGCGGGCGCCGCCCCTGTGGCCACGGCCAGCGCGCGGGAGGTGGCCGCGTTCGCCGCATACATACGCGGCTTCGTGTGGGTCAGGGTGGCGTGCCCGGCTTCGGCGAGGCGGTGCAACGCGTTGCCGACCGCGCCGTTGCTGCGACCCAGCGCCTTCGCGACCTTCGTGGGTGAGTGATCGCCGTCGTGGTCGAGGAGGTACTGGGCGACGAGGCGGTGCAACTCGTGGGGCCCGAGACGGAGGGCGGGGGCGGGGCTGCTCATCACATTCTCCAGGGATGCGGGCGCACAGGCGGCCAGGACGGCGAGGGCTTCGGGGCGGCCTTCGGGCGGCGGAATCACCGGCCCTAAAAGCCGCCGGATATCGATGTCCAGGCCCACCCGATGTTCACGCGGGAAATGGAATAACAATACGAGGAGAATTCCCGGACCGGCAAGCCGTTTTCATGATTCTTTGTTTTTCCGGTTTCCCGGTTCCGGTGTTCCGTATTTCGTTGTGGAACAACCGTAACTCGCCATTCCGACGTCTAGCAACCCTATTTCCATGACTCTTTAGGCGAAATTCCGGAAAAGAGTCATGGAAATCGGCTTGCCTAAACAATGATCTAGAGGTAATTCGTGTGTGCGCGGTGAAATATGGTGGGAAAAGAGTCATGAAATAGGGCTGGCTGAATGCGGCGCGACACGGTATTATGGAATCAATCCCGCGAACGACGGAACGGAGGTGATCGGATGGTGAGGCCAACGGCGCCGGGCGCGCCCCGCCCGTCCGGCGCCTTCGAGGCGCGGCGGGCCGGGGCGCGGGCGGCCCGGGGAGGCGAGCCGGGATGGGCAGGCGAGCACGGCCGCATAGAGGGAAGTAAGGCCCAGGAAAAGGCGAGAAAGAAACGTCGGTGGAGGGAACCAGGACCCGGGTAGGGAGTCAGGGGGCCGCCGCTGGCGTTTTCTTCGTGCCAAGCAGGCGAGTCTGGGCGCCGGCCGGAGGGGGTTTCCGGCCGGCGACCTGCTGTTTCGTGCTTACGGTCCCCCTCCGGTTAAAGCCGGAGGGGCTTTTGGAGGGGCTCAAGGAGCCCCTTTTGGAGGGGGATCTGCCGCAGGGCCGGCGGCCTGACAGTCCGCCGTCCCCCTCCGGCCGCCCACGCCTGCACCGACTCTTCTTCCGGGACAGCTTTCAGGGAATTTCTCGAAGGGTTTACTGCGGTGGTGGTGTTAGGTGTGGAGGGGGCGGGTGGCTCCACGGTAATCGTCCCACCGGTAATCTTCAACGCGCACATCTGCATTTCTGTGGGGGGCGTCGATCATCTGGTTTCCGCCGATGTAGAGCCCGACGTGGGTGATGTCCGCGGTGGAGGTTCCGAAGAAGACCAGGTCTCCGGGTTGCAGTGCCGCGTCGGCGGGGAGGTGGGGGCCGGTGTTGTACTGGTCCTGGGCGACGCGGGGCAGGTCCACGCCGGCGGCCTTCGCGGCGGCCTGGGTGAGCCCGGAACAATCAAAGCCGGCGTCACCAGCGGCGGGCCCGTCGCCGCCCCATTGGTAGGGTAGGCCAAGTTGCGCGGTGGCGTAGTCGACCGCGACCGCGGCGTCCGGGGACGGTTCGGGAATCCCACCGCCGGTCTCGCCGGTGGTGTCGTCGGTATGGTTGGTGTAGCTGTCTGCGGTGGTGAGGACCCGCGCGACATACGCGGAATCCTGATTGTAGGCGAAGACGGCGGCGGGAATGTCGCGGCCGTCGCGGGCGCCGGAGGCGCACAGGTAGGCGGCGGCGCTGAAGATCGCGTCGGCGGGGTCGGTGATGTCCGCGCCGCCGCCGTCGGCGTCGACGGCGTGTTCGGCGAACGTGGCGGGCAGGAACTGCATCGGCCCCAGCGCCCCCGCCTCCGAGGTCCAGTCCGGGTTGCGGCCATGGTCGGTTTCCTCTTTGCCGATGGCGGCGAGGATCGTCCAGGGCAGGCCGGGGCAGGTCGCGGCGGCGGTGACGTAGAGCTGCTGGTAGCCGGCGGGAATGTCCTCGGCGGCGTCGTCGCTCGGGGACGTGCCGAACGGGCTGATGCTGGTGAGGACCCCGGCGGCGGCGCCGAACAGGACCACGATCAGACCGAACACGACCACACCGGCGACGGCCAGCGCCTTCACCGGCCCGCACGCAGCAGCGGCGGGCGGGGATGGGGCGCGGGATCCGGATCGTCGGCTGCCCCGGCGTGGGGGTCCTGGGGGCGGGTGGGGTGTACCGGGGTGCCGTAGCGGCGGGTGAGCGCGTCGAGGTCGACGCGGCCGGTGGCGTGCAGCGGCAGCCAGACCTTCCCGGCGGGAGCGAGGTCGTCGTCGTCGTCGGCGCCGGGGGCGGTGAGCGGTCCGGGGGCGGCGGTGATGACCGTGACCCCGGGCGGACTGGTGCGCAGCGCCGCCCGCAGGTTCGTCTCCCGTCGGGCGCTGGGTAGCCAGACGAGTAGCGGGGTCACGATGCCGCTGGCTTCGGCGAGGCGGCTGTAGGCGGGGAGTTTCGCGAGGACGCGGGTGAGGGGTTCGGTGCCGCGGTCGACTTCGACCATGACGTCGAGGCGTCGTTGCCCGGCGGCCCAGACGCCGTAGGCGTCGGGGCGCACGATGCGTCCCCACACCTCGGCGGCGCGCCGCTCCGACCACCAGGCGACCAGCCCCGTGCCCTGCGGGCGGGTGCGGGTCGCGTGGACCAAGGCGGCGAACAGGCTGTTCACCTCGACGAGGTGGGAGAGGCGGACGCCGTGGGCGAGGGCGTGGAGCCGGTCGCGGCGGTAGCCGAGGTCGCGGACGGTGATGCCGCGTTCGGCGGCGAGGATCGCCGCGCCGGCGTTGCCGAGGATGTAGTGCAAAGGCGCGGCGACGAGGCTGTAGTTCGGGTGGACCCGGTCCAGGACACCGAGGCTGTGCAGGGTCGCGAGGCGCATCCGGGTCTGGCGCTCCCCGTCGAACGCCAGCCGGGTGATGTGCCGGCGGGTGAGGACCTGATGCTCCAGGAGCATCGCGAGGAGCCACCGGTCCCGGACGGTGAGGCGTCCGGCGAGTTCGAGGAGCAGCGCGTCCTGGGAGCGGGCCCCGGGCCGGCGCCCGGCCGGGCTCATGCCCCGCCCCGGTGCGGTCGGGGTTCGGCGGCCGGTCGCGGCCGTGGTTCGTGGACGCTGGCCGTGGGATGGCTGTGTCGGCGGGCCGCGGCACGCAGCCCCGCCGCCCGCCCCGGTACCCCGGCGGAGAGTGGTCGGGTTCGTAGGGTGAACGCGGCGCTGTCCTCACCGCCCACGATCAGACGGGTCGCGGCGGTGAACGCGGGCATCCGCGCGAGGTCATGGTGGGTCAGGACCGGGCTGACGTGGCGGGCGAGCTCGCCGGCGTCACGCGGACTGACCGCGAAGAAAATTTTGCTGCGGGCGTTCGTTGACAGGGCGTCGGCGAGATCGACGGGCAGCTGACGCAGGTGCTGGTGGGCGAGGACCATGGACAGCCGGTAGCCGCGTGCCTCGGCGAGCATGTCCTCGATCGCCCCGGGCAGCGTCAAAAAGTTCTGGCATTCGTCGAGGTAGACGGCGCTGTCCGCCCGCCGCGCGGGAGGCACGCTCGCACGGCGCAGCGCTGCCTGCCACACCTTCGCCAGGACGATCGAGCCGATGATCTGCGCGCCGTCCTCGCCGATCGCGCCTTTGGGGACACGGACGAGGAGGATGCCACCGCGGTCCAAAACGGCGGGCACGTCGATGGTGGATTCTCCGCCGGCCAGCGTCTTGCGGGCGAAGTCGCGCAGGAGCAGCGCGCGCAGTTTGTTCATCAGTGGTCCGACGGCGGCGGCGCGTGCTCCGTCGGACAGCTCCGCGTACCAGTCCCAGAAACCGGCGAGGATCGGGTCGGTGACGCGGGCCGCGGCGGCGCGGCGTGTCTTCGGGGCGGTGAGGACCTCGACGACGTCGATGAGGGTTGGTGCGGGTTGGTCGCGGTGGCGGCCGGAGAGCAGGGTCAGGCAGGTGGTCCGCAGCAGGTCTTCGGTTCGCGGGCCCCAGCTGTCCGCCCAGATCCGCCGGAAAATCCCCACCAGCTGATCGGTCGCGAGCCCCGCGTCGGGTCCGTCGAGGATGTTCAGTATCGGCGGTGGCGCGGAGTCGTCGGGGTCCAGCAGGATCAGCCGATCCGCCGCGGACGCGGGCAGGCGGTCGAGCAGGTCGGTGACCAGGTCGCCTTTGGGGTCGACGACGACGACGCCGCGGCCGGCCTGCGCATCGCCGAGGATCATGTTCGCGAGCAGCGTCGACTTGCCCGAGCCGGTGGCGCCGAGGATGTGCAGGTGATGGCGTGCCGCGGCGACATCGATGCCGACGTCGCGGCGGCGCCCCGCCTCGGTCTGACCCAGTGTTTTCACGTCGGGCCCGGCGTCGGGGATGCCGGCGGGGGGTGCGACCGCGGCGGCACCAGCCCGCGCCAACCCGGGTACGGCGGTGTCGACGGGTAGGTGCGCGAGGGCGGCGAGTTCCTCAACGCCGACGAGGTCACCGCGGCGCAGCCGGCGCTGCCCGAGCAGACGCGGCGGGTCAGACAGCCGCAGCCGGCGCAGGTGGTTGTGCCCGGAGTACAGGGCGTAGGCGGTGGCCAGGGCGTGGGCGCGACCCCGCAGCGCCGCCCGCACCCGCGGGGCCTGCTCCGGGTCGGCCGGGGCGGGCAGCGCGGCGCTGTAGGCGACGCGAACCTCGAACCGCGGGCCGAGCGCCTTTGCGGCGATGGCCCGGGACTCGGCCGCGTCCTCGGGTGGGGTCGGGCCGACCCGTCCGGTGCCTGAGGGCCGGGAACTGTGCGGGGTGATCAGGTCGAGTAGAGCCCCCCAGACACGGGGGCTGGCCTTCTGCCCGCGGTGGCGTGCCGCGGCGCGGCGTGCCTGGGCGAGGCGGCGGCCGGTGACCGGACGGGCGAGGACCTGCACCGCGGCGGTCTCCTCGTCGTCGAGTTCGCCGGCGGCACCGAGCAGGCTGCGCACCGGATCGCCGGGCGGTGCCGCCCGCAACGGGAGAACGTCCAGGCGGGCCAGGCGTAGCACCCCGCCTTCCGCCAGCAGCCCACCGTCCCCCGCGCGCGGGCTGGCCGCGAGGGGGTCCAGGGCGGGGCGCACGGTGGTGGTGCGGGCGCCGGGCCAGGCGGCCTGCACCGCGCGTTCTACCAGCCCCGGTGGCACCACCCCGGGCACCCACAGGCGAAACGCGGTCCCGGCCCGCTGTGCGACGACTTCGAAAGCGAGGTAGGGCTGGCCGTGGCGTAGCCGGGGCCAGAACGGGCGGAGCAGCCCACTCATCTGCGCCCAGAACACCCCGGCCGCCTCCGGGTGCACCTCAGGGGGCATGAGGATCTCCACGGTGCGGGCATCCGCGATCAGCGCCGTGTCGCGTGTCGCCCGCCAGCGCCGCCCGGCCCACACCAGGGCGAGGGCGAGGGCGAGCAGCGGCAGACCGGCGGGCAGCCCCCACACGGCGAGCAGACGGACCAGGGCGTGGCCGAACGCGAACGGCGCCGGTGACGCGGGCGGCGGGGGTGGGGGCGCGGTGAGCGGGGACAGAAGATCCGTCATCAACCATTCCTCGACACGAAGGGGGAAGGGGAGCATCGGCGCCGGCCAGGACCTGGGCAGGTCGCGTCCGCGGGCCGGGGGTGCTCAGAGCGGGTCGGCGTCGTCGGCGGGGACGCGCCGCCGGGGGGCCACCGCATGCCCCTCGTCCGCGCTGGGGGCGGGGGGCGGTGCGGTGCGCTGGGCGACGTCGCGAGGGTCGGTGGTGATGAGCGCGTGTTCGTGTTCGCTGGCCTGCGCGCGGAACAACGCGCGGCGTTCGTCGGCGACCAGCAGCGCGTCGCCGGGACGGGCGGCGAGTAGCGCCGCGGTCTCCCCGTCGCTCAGCCCGCAGGCGGTCTGCACGGCGGTGGCGGCGGAGCTGTCCTGACGGAGCAGGAGTTTCGTGGCGGCGTTCGCGAGGATCGCCCGGCCCTCGTCGCTGCCGAGCAGGTCACCGGTGTCCTGGGTGACCAGCGCCAGGCCCGCCCACCATTTCCGGGCCGCTTTGGCCAGGCGCAGCAGGAACTTCGCGCCGGCCGGGTGGGCCATGAGCAGCCATGCCTCGTCGACGACGACGAGACGGCGCCGTCGACGGTCCGGGTCGGCGACGTGACGCCAGATCGCGTCCAACACCAGCAGCGTGCCCGCGGCGCGCAGCTCCTCCGGCAACGCCCGCAGCGAGTAGACGACGAGATGCCCGTGCGGCGCCGAGGTGGTGGGTCCGGCGAACAGGCTCTGGTGCGACCCGGAGACGAACGGCGCGAGGAGGCCCGCGAGGCGCTGGCCGTCCGGGTCGGCGTCCAGGGCCGCGGCGACGTCCGCGAGCAGCGGCGCGGCCCGGTCCCAGGAGGCGGGGTCCTGGGTGATCCCGGCGCCTGCGTAGGCGGCGAGCAGCGCCCGGTCCAACGCCGCCCGCCCCGCCGGATCCTCCCCGGCCGCGCCCACCAGCGTCGCGAGGAACGTGTGGGCGAACAGCATCCGCCGGGTGAGCAGCTCCGGATCGGCGCGCCCGTGCGCGGGCAGGTCGAACGGGTTCAGGCGCACCCCCGGCGCGCCCAACGCCAGCTGCGTGCCACCCACGTCGGCTCCCAGCGGCCCGTACTCGTCTTCGGGGTCGATCACGTGGACCTCAACGCCGTGGTAGAGGCTGCGGAGCACGTCGAGTTTCGTGAGGTAGGACTTGCCCGCGCCGGACGTCGCCAAGGTGACCGAGTTGTAGTTCGCCCCGGCCCACCGGTCGTGGCCGACGATGCCGCTGGAGGCGAGGTTCGGTCCGTAGATGACCGGGGCGGCGCCGTCGCGGTGCGGGTCGGGCAGCGCGATGTCGGGGCTGGTGAACGGGAAGCCGGCGGCGAGCGCGGAGGTGTCCATGGTGCGGGTCGCCGCGAGCAGATCAACACCCAACGGCAGGGTCGTGGTCCACCCGGCGAGCATCCGGTAGCGGGCGGGATGCACGGTGAGCAGCAGGCTGTGCGCGAGTGCGGTGACCCGTTCGACCTCGCCGGCGAGCTCGCCGGGGGTGTCGGCGTAGACGGTGAGATACAACCCGGCCTGGAACAGCCGCGCTTCCCCCCGGGCCAACCGGGCGGCGAGGTCGGCGGCGTCGGTGGCGGCGGCGTCGACCTCGGGATCGTCGAGGCGGCCTCTCGCCCGGCGCCATGCCCGGCGCCTTGCCGTCGCTCGGCTTCTGTCCCGGCCCGGTACTCGGGTCGACGCTCGCCGCGTCGATGCCGACGGTCCGTATGCCCGCGTCGACGATCGCCTGAGCCGTCGCGGCCGCCAGATAGGGATGGTCGAGGTACTCGTCCCGGCCCCAGTAACGGGACCAGCCGGTGACGACGAGGACGACGTCGCCGGCGCGTAGCCCAGCCGGCAGCGCGCCTGGCCCGATCGGGCTCCGCGGCGCCAACCCGTTGGCGTCGACGAGCGCCACCGGCCCGGTGAAGCGTTCCAGCGGCAGCTCGTCGAGACGGGGCAGGCAGGCGTCGACATGCCAGGGCGCGTCGACGTGCGTGCCCGTCTGCGATCCCATCCGCAGTCGCTGCACGTTGACGCCGTCCGTCCCGACCCGCAGCGCGGGCTCGACCGCCACCTCAGGGTCCCCCGGGTATACCGGCATGCCGGTGACGATTGGCACCGTCAGGTCGACGAGGTCCCCGGGGTGCGGCTGCGGTTCGGCGGAGCTGCTGGGCATCGTGGACCTCCGGCCGTGCTCGGGGCTACCCGCCGGCGCGACGGGAGCGCCACCACACCATGCCTGTGGCGCGCTGTGCGCCGCCTCCGTCGCGCCGCCGTAGCCTGCGGGGATGTCCGACATCATCGCGCCCGTCGACGCGCTCGCCGGCACGGACCTGCTGGCCGTTCCCACCGCGTCGGCCCTCACGAACTGGCCGGAACCGGCGACCCGGTCACTGCTCGACCGGGCGCAGGTCGCCGAGATCGATCCCGACCTGGCCGACACGGCAGCCTTCTGCGACCGCTACGGCGTCGCCCCGGGTGACTCGGCGAACTGCGTCATCGTCGCGGCCCGCCGCGGGGAGGTCACAACGCTCGCGGCGTGCGTGGTCCTCGCGACGACCCGGGCGGATGTGAACGGCCTGGTCCGGCGGCGACTGAAGGCCCGCAAGGTGTCGTTCGCGCCGATGGACACGGCCGTGGAGCGCACCGGCATGGAGTACGGCGGCATCACGCCCGTCGGCCTGCCCGCGCACTGGCCGGTACTGATCGACCGGGCGGTGGCCGAGCACCCGTGGGTCGTCGTCGGCTCCGGGCTGCGCCGATCGAAGCTGTGGGTGCCCGGCGCGCTGCTCGTGGCCCTCCCGAACGCCGAGGTCCTCGACGACCTCGGCCGTCCCGAGCCGTCGGCCGGCTAGCTCGGATCCGGGCGATCCTGCTGGTGGGCGGGTCGTCTCTGTGCGTGCCGTGGTCTGGTTGGCCGGTCAGGTTCCGCGGTGGGGCCGGCCGCGCTGCCGCGGCCGGGACCGCGCTGCCGCAGCGGCTCTCCACGGCCGAGTTCCAGCTCCCGCTGCGGGGCGCCTTCTGGGCCCGACGGCGCCGCTGCCGAACTCCGGCCAGGCTTGACAGTCTGCCCCCGCAGCCGGCAGTATCGAATGCGTGTTCGAATTCCTCGGAACCCGGCCACGGCCCCGTCTCGCGACCCGTGAGCATGCCGCCGGGCGGCGCGCGCCAGCCGTCGTACCTCCGCCGCGGATCGACGACACCACTCCCCGCCGGCCCGCCGCGCTGCCCCCGAGCGTGGCGCGGGTGGCGGCGCGC